>JAGDMV010000096.1 GCA_017860675.1 Chloroflexota bacterium | reverse complement strand
CTGGTACTCGTAGATCGTCTGGAGGGTGCCCTGGCTGACCTCCGGCTGGTAGGGCGTGTAGGCGGTGTAGAACTCGCCCCGCAGGAGCACCTGGTCGACCACCGGCGGGACGTGGTGGCGGTAGGCGCCGGCGCCGGCGAAGGAGACCAGGTCGACGCGGTTGCGGGCGGCGAGCGCGCCGAGACGGGCCATGAGCTCCATCTCGGTGAGCGCCGCCGGGAGGTCGAGGCCGCGCGCGCGGACCGGCTCGGGGATGGCCTCGAACAGCGCCTCGACCGAGCCGACGCCGAGTGCCGCGAGCATCCGCGCCCGGTCGGACGCGGTGTGGGGACCGTAGGCCATGGCCGCTCAGCCCTCGGCCACGAGCGCTTCGTAGGCCGCCGCGTCGAGCAGCCCCTCGACCTGGCCGGGGTCGCCGATCCGCACTCTCAGCATCCAGCCGGCGCCGAACGGGTCGGCGTTGACCAGCTCGGGCTTCGCGGCGAGAGCGGCGTTGGCCTCGATCACCTCGCCCCCGACCGGCGCATACAGCTCGCTCACGGCCTTGACCGACTCGACCACGCCGAAGGGCGCGGCCTGCTCGAGCGCGCGGCCGGGCCCGGGCAGCTCGACGAAGACGATGTCGCCGAGCTCGCCCGCGGCGTGGTCGCTGATGCCGACGGTGGCCACGTCACCCTCGACGCGGACCCATTCGTGGGTCTTGGTGTAGCGCAGGTCGGACGGGACCATTGGCGGCGTCCTCCATCGGCGCGGCTCCCGCCGCGCGGCAATGCTGGCGACCGGCGTGGCCGGCCGCCAGCCTCATCTGGGTCGACGATAGAACGGGAGCGGGACGACCTCCGCCGCTGACCGCGCCCCTCGGATCTCCACCTCGAGCATCGTGCCCGGGCCGGCGTCGCCCGGGGCGACGTAGGCCATGGCGATCGGCACGCCGAGCGTCGGCGACATCGTGCCCGAGGTGACGACGCCGGAACGGCGCTCGCCGGCGTGGACCGGGTAGCCGTGCCGGGCGATGCCTCGACCATGGACGACGAGGCCCACCAGCGACCTGGTGGGCTCAGCCGCCCGGGCCGCCTCCAGCGCTGCGCGGCCGACGAAGTCGGCTTCGCGGTCGAGCGCCACCACCCGGCCGAGGCCGGCGTCGAACGGGGTTGTCCCCCGGTCGAGCTCGTTGCCGTAGAGGGGCATCCCGGCCTCCAGCCGCAGCGTGTCGCGGGCGCCGAGGCCCACCGGGACCAGGGCGTGGGGCCGGCCGGCGTCGGCCAGCGCGTCCCAGAGCGAGATGGTCGCGGCCGTGTCGACGAAGACCTCGAAGCCGTCCTCGCCGGTGTAGCCGGTGCGGGCGACGAGAGCCGGGATCCCGGCCACCTCGCCCTCGGCGATGGCGTAGTAGCGCAGTCCGGCCAGGTCGACGGTGGTGAGCGGCCCCAGGATCGCGGCCGAGGCCGGCCCCTGGACGGCGACGAGGCCGGTGGTCAGGGCGCGGTCGTCGAGCACGGAACGGAAGCCGCCGATCCTGCTCGCCAGCTCGTCGGAGACGATCGCTGCGTTCGAGGCGTTGGCCACCACCAGGAAGCGATCCTCGGCCAGGCGGTAGACGATCAGGTCGTCGATCACGCCTCCGTCGGGGGCGCAGATCATCGAGTAGTGGGCCCGGCCGACGGCCAGCACCGGGGGGTCGGTCACGAGGGCGTGGGCGAGAGCGGCGCCGGCCTCGGGCCCCTCCACGAACAGCTCGCCCATGTGACCGAGGTCGAACAGGCCCGCCCGCTCCCGCACGGCGCGGTGCTCGTCCATGATGCCGGCGTACTGGACGGGCATCAGCCAGCCGGCGTACTCGACGATCCTGGCGCCCAGGGCGCGATGCCGCTCCAGCAGCGGCGTCGCGAGCGGGACCGACGGCTCGGTCATGGCGACTCTCCCTCGGTGACGGCCAGCAGGGCCGAGGCACGCTCGGCGAGGGCCCGCTCGGTCTCGAACGTCAGCAGCGCGGACGCCTCGGCGAAGGGCACCCAGCGCACCTCCTCGAACTCGTGGTCGTGGCTGGCCAGGTCCCCGCCCGTCGGCTCCATCAGCCAGTAGTGGACGGTCTTGTCGATGCGGATCCGGGAGCGCACGAACGAGTACTGGATCTGGTCGAGCGGGGCGACGATCCGGACCTGCAGGCCGGTCTCCTCGGCGACCTCGCGCACCGCCGTCTCCTCGAGCGTCTCGCCCGGGTCGGGCGTGCCCTTGGGCAGCGTCCAGGTCGCCCCGTCCCGATCGCGCCGGCGACGCCCGGCCACCAGGTGCGGCACCCCCTCGATCGCGCGGACGACGACGCCCCCTGCGGACGTGGCGGTGGCGCGCCTCAGCCGCGCCACGGCGCCGACGCCGCCCGCGTCCGCCGGCCCGCCCGGCCGACGCCGAGCTTGGCCCAGTGGAAGTGAGCGGCCGGCACGATGCCGGCGGGGGCCTGGGCGCAGGCCGGGGCGCCCGTGCGCCAGTCAGGGCCGAGCAGCGCCACGGGCCCCAGGTCGAGGTGCCGCAGCACCGTCGGCTGGTCGGCGGCGATCCGAAGCGGGGGACGGCGGACGAGGCCCAGCCGCCGCTCGCGGTCCCGCGGCGGGAGCGAGACGAAGCGGGCGGGCGGACGGGAGCCGTACTTCGCGGCGATGCTGCGCGCCATGGCCTAATCCTACTCCGTCAGGACGGTCCCGCGAGCAAGGCCCGCAGTCGTTCAGCGGCGTCTGGCGCAAGACCGCGGTGCGCGGCGGCAATCTCCACCTGGCGGAGGACCAGCGCGCGGTACACGGCGGCCACGCCGGGCGACCCGGACGAGATCACTTCCAGGTGGGCGGCCACGCTCCCGGCGTCGCCCCGGACAACCGGCCCGGTGAGGGCCGGGCCGATCCCCAGCGCGCGGGCGTTGCCGAGCGCCTGGGCCGAGAGGTCCCCGTAGACGGCCATGGCGCCGGCCTCGTCCAGGCCGGTCCGCGCCGCCAGCGCCGCGACCGCGTCGAGCAGGGCGATCAGCCCTCCGGCGGCCAGCACGGCAGCGGCGTGGTAGGCGACCTTGGAGCCCGGGGCGAGACGCACCGGCACGGCCTCGATCGACTCCGCCATCTCGGCCAGAACGGGCAGGAGCGACTCGTCGCCCTCGATCGCCACGGTCGCCCCGGGCAGCGCCGCGAGGGCTCGCTCGAGGTCGGCAAAGGCCACCAGCGGATGGAACGACCCGGCGGAGGTCCCGGCTGCCCGGGCCGCGGCCAGGACCTCGGCGCCGTGCAGCCCGCTGGTGTGGACGATGGCCTGGCCCGAGTAGAGCCGGAGCGTGCCGGCCACCTCGGCGATCGCATCGTCGGGCACCGCCAGGATCGCGAGGTGGCACTCGTCGAGGACGGCGGCCGCATCGGGGAAGGCGCGCGCGTCGGGGACGAGGGCACGGAAGCGTTCGCGGCGGCCGGCGTCGCGGCTGGCAACCGCCCCGACATGCCAGCCGGCCCGGGCGAACGCCACCCCAAGGGCCGTCCCCACCGCGCCGGCGCCGACGATCCCCAGCACCGGCCGGCCGTCGGCCGGTGGGGTCACGTGGGGATGGGCGTGCGCCTCGAGGTGGACCGTCTCGCCGTGGCGATGGGCGCCGGGCGGGAGGCCGCCGCCGGGCGGGAGGCCGCCGGCCGCGCCGGCATCGGGGGCACCGGCGGCGCCTTCGGGCGCGCCTGCCGAGCCCCGGCCGGCCGGGACCCCGGCCGCGAGGGCGATCTCGCCCCACGTGGAGGAGTCGTCAGGCGGCGGGACCGCCGGTTCCTCGGGCCAGGCGCGCACCGCGTCCCTCCTCCCCTGCCCCGGGCGCGGGCCGCTCCCGCTCCGGGTACTCTTCGGCCGACAGCGTAGCGCGCCCGGCGGCTGCCGCGTCGCCGCTGCCATGAGCGAGGGACCTGTGACCAGGCGCGACTCCTTCGGCGCCCGTGCCAGCCTCGGGCCCGGCCTCCCCGACGTGATCCGCCTGGCGGCGCTCGACGACCTGCTCGACCTCGGGCGCGCGCCGATCACGCTCAAGATCCTGCTCGAGAACGCCCTCCGCCATGCTGGCGGCGGCATCGTCGGCGAGGCCGACGTGCGGGCCCTGGCGAGCTGGCGGCCCGGTGCCGGGGGCGAGGCCGAGATCCCGTTCATGCCCGCCCGGGTGATCCTCCAGGACTTCACCGGGGTGCCGGTGGTGGTCGACCTGGCGGCGATGCGCGACGCCATGGCCGACCTCGGCGGCGACCCCGCCCGGGTCAACCCGCTGGTCCCGGCGGACCTGGTCATCGACCACTCGGTCCAGGTCGACCGCTTCGGGACGCCCGACGCCTTCGCCTTCAACGTGGCCCGCGAGTACGAGCGCAACGGCGAGCGCTACGCCCTCCTGCGCTGGGCCCAGCAGGCATTCCGCGGCCTGCGGGTCGTGCCGCCCGGCACCGGGATCGTCCACCAGGTCAATCTCGAGCACCTGGCCACGGTCGTGCGGGTCGAGCGGGCCGGGGACCGCCCGCTCGCCTTCCCCGACACCGTCGTCGGCACCGACTCGCACACCACCATGGTCAGCGGTCTCGGCGTGCTGGGCTATGGCGTGGGCGGGATCGAGGCCGAGGCGGTGCTGCTCGGCCAGCCGCTCTACCAGCCCCTTCCCCGCATCGTCGGCGTCCGCCTGTCCGGCGCCCTGCCCCGCGGCGCGACCGCCACCGACCTCGTCCTGGTGGTGACCCAGCAGCTGCGCGCGCTGGGCGTCGTCGGCGCCTTCGTCGAGCTCGCCGGCGACGGGCTGACCGGGCTGGCCCTGGCCGACCGGGCCACGATCGCCAACATGAGCCCCGAGTTCGGGGCGACCACGACGCTCTTCCCGATCGACGACGAGACGCTCGCCTATCTCCGCCTCACCGGCCGGCCGGCCGAGCTGGTGGACCTCGTCGAGCGCTATGCGAAGGAGCAGGGCCTGTGGCGGACGCCCGGGTGCACACCCGACTTCGACGCCGTCGTCGAGCTCGACCTCTCGACCGTGGAGGCGAGCCTCGCCGGGCCGCGGCGGCCCCAGGATCGCGTGGCGCTCGGATCCGTGCCGGCCAGCTTCGCCGCCGCCTACCCGGAGGCGATGCCGCAGCCGGGGAAACCCACCCGGAGCGTCGCCGTCCGGGTCGACGGTCGGGAGTCGCGCGTGGCCGACGGGTCGGTCGTGATCGCCGCCATCACCTCCTGCACGAACACGTCCAATCCGACCGTCATGGTCGCTGCCGGCCTGCTCGCCCGGAACGCGGTCGCCCGCGGCCTGCGGGTGAGCCCGGCCGTCAAGACCTCGCTCGCCCCCGGCTCGCGGGCGGTGACCGGCTACCTCGAGGCCGCCGGCCTGCTCGAGCCGCTGGCGACCCTCGGCTTCACCTTGGCCGGCTACGGCTGCACGACCTGCATCGGCAACAGCGGCCCGCTCGACGCGGCGGTGGCGGCGGCGATCGAGGCTGACGGCCTGGTGGCGGTCGCCGTCCTCTCGGGCAACCGCAACTTCGAGGGCCGCATCCACCCGCTGGCGCGGGCCAGCTACCTGGCCTCGCCGCCGCTCGTGGTGGCCTACGCCCTGGCCGGACGGATCGACCTTGACCTCACCTCGGAGCCGATCGGGACCGGCGCCGACGGCCGGCCGGTCCTCCTGGCCGAGCTGTGGCCGTCGCCGGACGAGGTCCGGGACGTCGTCGGCTCAGCCATCGACGCCGACCTGTTCCGGCGCACCTACGCGTCGGTCTTCGAGGGCGACGAACGCTGGCGCGGCCTGCCGGTGCCGGCCGGCGACCGCTACGCCTGGGACGGGTCCTCGAGCTACGTCGCCAGGCCGCCGTTCTTCGACGGGGTCGCAGTCGATCCCGCGCCCCCGGCCGACATCGTCGGGGCGAGAGCCCTCGTCATGCTGGGCGACTCCGTCACCACCGACCACATCAGCCCGGCTGGCTCGATCGCAGCCTGGTCGGCGGCCGGCGAGTGGCTGCAGGCCCGTGGTGTCGCCCCGGCCGACTTCAACTCGTACGGCGCCCGTCGCGGGCACCACGAAGTCATGCTGCGCGGCACCTTCGGCAACATCCGGCTGCGGAACGCGCTGGCCGGCGGGCGCGAGGGCCCGTGGACCCGGCACCTGCCCGACGGCGCCATGCTCTCCGTCCACGACGCGGCGATGGCCTACGCGGCCGAGGGCGTCCCGTGCCTCGTCATCGCCGGCGCCGAGTACGGCTCCGGCTCGTCGCGCGACTGGGCGGCAAAGGGAACGCGGCTGCTCGGCGTGCGGGCGGTGATCGCGGCCAGCTACGAGCGGATCCACCGCTCCAACCTGGTGGGCATGGGCGTCCTGCCGCTCCAGTTCCTGCCGGGCGAGGACCCGGCCCGGCTCGGCCTGTCCGGCCGGGAGCGGTTCACGGTGCGGGGTCTCGCGGATGGCCTGGTGCCGGGCGCCCGGCTCGCGGTGGAGGCGACGGCGGACCCCGGCGACGGCAGCGGCACCCGGAACTTCGAGGTCGTCGCCCGCCTCGACGGCCCGATCGAGCTCGACTACTGGCGGCAGGGCGGCATCCTGCCTGCGGTCCTGCGGCGGCTCGCCGCCTCGTAGCGGGGACATCCGCCCGGACGCTCCGCGACGCGCGGGGAGCCCGTTCCGTGGCTGCCGGGGCAGGACCGGGGGTGCCCCGACCCGGGACCATCGCGCCACTCGACGACCGCTTCGCCGGCGGGCATCGTCGGCCCGTGCCCGACCGCCGCCTCCTCCTCGCCGCCCTCCTTGCCCTCGCGGTCGCCCTCCCGGCGCCCGGCGCCCCGCGCGCCGCCGCCGGGGCCGCCGGCGAGGCGGGCGGCGAGATCCCGCCCGCGACCCTCATCCGGCCGTCGGGGCTCGACGGGGCCGCGTCGGTCCCGGCCTACCTGAACCGCGTCG
>JAGDMV010000095.1 GCA_017860675.1 Chloroflexota bacterium | reverse complement strand
GGCAGTGCCGAGCACGGTGTTCGAGGCGCTTCGGGTGGCCAGCGGTGCCGGCGCTGCGGGCCGGGCAGGCTGCCTGCCGCCGCGCGCGAGGACGGCCGCAGTCGCTCCGGCCGCAGCCGCAACAGCTCCGCGGGCTGCCACTCCGAACGGGGCCGCCGCGGCAGTGGCGGGCGAGCCGACCGGGGTGGTCGCCGGCGGCGCAGCCGCGGCCCGACCGGCAGGGGTCCCGCTTCCGACGGGCATCCGGCCGCCGCCCTCGCTGGCACTGCGGTAGAGGGGAGGGGGTGCCGGTGCCGGCGTCACAGGGGAACGCCTCGCGGTGCGCTCCCAGGGGAGCACGCCGGCAGGTCGTGGCGGCTCGGCGAGTCGGCCACGGATGTAGCGGACGGTGTTGCGGGCAATGACCAGGATCGGGGCCGACAGCAGCAGCCACACGAGGCCGACCTGGGAGATGACTGCGAACGCGGGGAGTGCCAGCGCGTTGGGGACCTTGAGGTCGCGCCCCAGCCGACCGCCGACCGCCATGTTCACCAGCTGCAGCGAGACGAGATAGATGACGAGCAGGGCAAGGGCGGCCTGCGGCTCGTCCGGCCGGGCGATCGCGACCAGCGCGATCGGCAGCAGGCCCAGCAGCGAGCCGAGCTGGGGAATGACCTGGGCGACGCCCATCAGCACCGCGATGGACAGAGCCCGCAGCTGGTCCACGACGGTGACCGAGCCGGTCTGCTGCAGGAGCAGGATGCCCCCGTAGACGAGCACGCCGACGGCCACCGCCGCCGCGAGCTGGACCCGCAGGAAGGTGCTCGTCGCCCGGTGGACGATCGCGAGGAGCGCCATCGCATCGGTGCGCACGCCCGGCGCGAACTGGGCGGCGATCTGGCCCCGCAGCGTGCGCCCGTCGCGGACGACCGAGAGGATCCACAGGGGCAGCAGCACGAGACCGATGACGAAGCCGATCGTGTCGAAGATCCCGAGCACGCCGGTCACGATCAGCGAGGCGATCGAGTCGAGGAACGACGAGAGCCCCTCGGCAGCGATGGCGGCGACCCGGTCGACCACGCCCTGGACGAGGGCCCGGGCGCCCTCCGGCAGCGTGGCCAGGTAGGCGTCGAACTGCACCCGGAGCTCGGCCATCTGGCTCGAGTTCGGGATGTCGCGGAGGACCTGGATGGAGACGGAGACGAGAGGCGGGACGACGACCGCCACGAGGAGCACGAGCGCTGCCAGGCCGGCGGCGAGGGCCAGTGCGGCGGCAAGCACCCGAGGCATGAACCGGTCCAGCGTGTTGACGAGCGGGTAGATCGTGTAGGCCACGAGGCCTCCCACGGCGAACGGGAGGAGCGCCGGCCACGTCGCCATGGCGAGCCATCCACCGACGAGGAGGACCGTCGTGGCGAGCAGGCCCCGCCCGAGGGCCTGGGGGGTGATCGTGGTCAGGCGGGCCCGGAGAAGGCGCCACTCGGCCCGCGATCGATCAACCCCAGGCTTGAGACGGGAGATCGCGGTGGCCGTGGTGGGGGTTGCTGCCATTGACGCGGATTATGCCTCGGCGGTCGGTCGCCTGATCGTGCGCGCTTGAGCGCCGGGGGTCCAGCTTTGTGCGCGGGAAGTGGACCACCTCGCGCAGCCACCACGCATCGTCCGGAAAGGATGACATGCGTCGGCCGTCGCGCCCTCGGCGCGTGGGCGCTTGTCGCGCCGCCGTGCTGCGCCGGTCGCAAGCGCGATCGACGAATAGCGAGTACCGTGGATGGTCACTGCCGCCCCTTTGCGGCGATGCGTCGCGTGGTCGATCCGCTTCTCGAACGGACCGTGCGCTTGTAGTTCGGTTCGGGAAGAGAATAGAAGGGGTCAATCATGACCACCGGTACCATCAAGAAGGTCGTCGCCGAGCGCGGCTTTGGTTTCATCGCCGCCGAGGATGGCAAGGAGTACTTCTTCCATCGCGGCGGTCTCCAGGCCCCGCTCGACTTCGACCGCCTCGTCGGCGGTGAGCGCGTCTCGTTCGAAGTCGAGGCCAGCCCCAAGGGGCCGCGCGCCACGCAGGTCAGCGCCGCCTAGCGGCTGCTGCGGCGCGTCTCGCGCCGCAGCCCAGGCAGGGGCGGGCATCCTGCCCCTGCCTGAACACCCACCATCGTCCACCCGGCCGCCGGGGATCGGCAGCCCGCGATCGCATGATCGCGTGGCGGCGGCGGTGAGCGATCGTGCGGTCGCTGCCGCGCCGGACGCCGCTGACGTCCTGCGCGCCGCCGCACCGAGAGGAGCACCGTCATCCTGAGAACGGCCTTCGTGTCCACGTACGCCCCCCGTCGCTGTGGCATCGCCACCTTCACCCAGGACCTGGCAAGCGCGGTCGGGGCACGCGAGATCGTCGCCCTGCACCCGGTCGACGAGCCCGGGCCGTACCCGATCGAGGTGCGCCACCGCATCCGGCGTGACGTGCTTGCCGACTACCATCGGGTCGGCCGGGCGCTCGACGAAGGTCGAGTCGACGTCGTCTCGATCCAGCACGAGTACGGGATCTGGGGTGGCGATGACGGTGGCTACGTCGTTGACTTCGCCCGGGCCCTCCGGACGCCGGCCGTGGCGACGCTGCACACGGTGCTCCGCCATCCGACGCGCGCCCAGCGGCGCATCCTCGTCGACCTGATCGACGCCTGCCGGGCGACGGTGGTCATGTCCCGCTCGGCGGCCTCGCTCCTGACCGGGGCCTACGGCGTTGACCCCACCCGGCTCGACGTCGTGCCCCACGGCGTTCCGGATCTGCCGCTCGTCGATCCAGATTCGATCAAGCCCAGGCTGGGCCTCGAGGGTCGCTCCGTGATCCTGAGCTTCGGGCTGCTCGGCCCGGGCAAGGGCTACGAGTCGGCGATCGAGGCGATGCCGGCCGTGGTGCGGACCGATCCCTCGGTCTGCTACGTGATCCTCGGCGCGACCCACCCCGACCTGCTGCGGCGAGAAGGCGAGGCCTACCGGCGCAGCCTCGAGGCGCAGGCGGCCAGGCTCGGCCTCGCCAACCATGTCCGGTTCGTCAACGAGTTCGTCGGTCGGGTCCAGCTGGGCACGTGGCTCGAGGCCGCCGACATCTTCGTCACGCCCTATCCGAACCTCGACCAGATCGTCTCCGGCACGCTCTCGTACGCGATGGGGGCCGGCAAGGCGATCGTCTCGACCCCGTACGCCTACGCGTCGGAGCTCCTCGCCGGCGGACGCGGCACGCTCGTCGCTCCTGGGTCGCCGGCCGCGCTCGCCGACGCCTTCATCGAGCTGCTCAACGACCCGGATCTCCGGGCACGCGTCGGGCGTCAGGCCTACGACCACACCCGCGGGATGGTCTGGTGGGAGGTTGGCGCGGCGTACCGTCGGGTGTTCGGCCGGGCGGCCGGGCGAGCCCTCGCGCCCGTGGTCCCGGTCAGGGTCGCGGCCGCTCGTGCCTGAGCATCGACCGCTGCACCCCGCCAGCCGCCGGCACCTCGACGTGCTCTCGGACGGCCCTGCCATCATGCAGCACGCGAGGGGCACGACGCCGGACCCGGACTTCGGCTACTGCACCGATGACGTCGCCCGGGCCCTTGGCGTCGACCTCCTGCACGGGCGCGAGCTGGGCTGGCCGGTCGTCTCCCAGGGTGCCTGGCGATCGCTCGGGTTCCTCGAGGAGGCGCTCGAGCCGGCCACCGGCCGCTTCAGGAACTTCCGCCGGACCGATGGCGCGTGGCTCGACGAGGCGGGTTCGGAGGACAGCCACGGCCGCGCGATGCTTGGGCTCGGCGAGGCGATCGCCGATGCGCCCGATGCGCTCCTGGTCGAGCGGGCGACGGTGCTCTTCTCCCGCGCGCTTCCCGCCGCCGTGTCGCTCACGGCGCTGCGCGCAACGGCATCCGTCCTCCTCGGCTGCGACGCCGCCCTCCGCGGCGGGCTGGATGGCGACACCCGGCGGGCGTTCGAGCTGCTGGCGGCGCGCCTCCGGACCGCGTTCGACGGCCCGGCCGTGACCACGGTCTGGCCATGGCCCGAGCCGGTCCTCACCTACGAGAACGCGCTCCTGCCGCGGGCGCTGATCGTCGCCGGCCGGCGCCTGGGCGACGATGCCATGCTGGTCTCCGGGCTCCGCACCCTCAACTGGCTGATCCGCGTCCAGGCCACGAGCGCCGGCTGCTTCTCGCCGATCGGCAACCGGGGCTGGTGGCCGCGAGGAGGCACCATCGCGCGCTTCGATCAGCAGCCGATCGAGGCGACGGCGCTGCTCCTGGCGGCGGAGACCGCTTGGGGAGCGACCGGCGATGGCCGCTACCAGCAGGCCGCCGAGATGGCTTACGCTTGGTTCCTGGGCGGCAACGAGCTGGGCCTGTCGGTGGCGGTACCGGCCACGGGCGGCTGTGGCGATGGCCTCACGCCGCACGGTGTCAACCTGAACCAGGGGGCGGAGTCGACGCTCATGTGGCTCACGGCACTGGAGACCACCCGGCGCCTGCGGTCCGATGATCCCGCCGCGGTCGGGCAGTCTGTCCGAACCCCGGCGCTCGGCGCTTCATCGCCATGGAGCGGTGCGGCGGTCCGACCGTGAGCACCCTGGACGGATCGCAGCTCTTCCGGCGCAGCACGGGCAACCCGATCCTCACCGTGGACCAGCTCCCGTATCGCGCGAACACCGTCTTCAACCCCGGGGCTGCCCGGGTCGGGGCAGACACGGTCCTGCTGCTCAGGATCGAGGACCTGCGCGGGATCTCCAAGCTGCAGGTGGCGCGGAGCGCGGACGGCGTCTCCGGCTGGCGCTTCGACACGGGCCCCTTGCTGGAGCCCGAGCCCGATGTCCACCCCGAGGAGATCTGGGGCTGCGAGGACCCCCGTCTCACGTGGCTTCCCGAGCGCGGCGAGTGGGCGATCGCGTATACGGCATACAGCCGCCGCGGCCCGCTCGTGTCGCTCGCCATGACCTCGGACTTCCACGAGCTTCGCCGGCTCGGCCCGGTGATGCCGCCGGAAGACAAGGACGCCGCGTTGTTCCCGCGTCGCATTGACGGCCGCTGGGCGATGATCCACCGGCCCTCGCCACTGCGGGGTCCGGCCCACATGTGGATGTCGTTCTCGCCTGATCTGCGCCACTGGGGAGACCACACCCTGCTCCTCGAAGCGCGCGACGGCGCCTGGTGGGACGCGGGCAAGATCGGTCTCGGGCCGCCCCCGCTGGAGACGAGCGACGGCTGGCTCATCTGCTATCACGGTGCCCACGGCACCGCGTCCGGCCCGATCTACCGCGCCGGGCTGGCGCTTCTCGACCTCGACAACCCGCGGGTCGTGCTGCGCCGCATGGACGAGTGGGTGCTGGGACCGGTTGCGCCCTACGAGCGAACCGGTGACGTGAGCAAGGTCGTCTTTCCGACCGGCTGGGTGGTCGACGCGGACGAGGATCGGCTGTCGCTCTACTACGGCGCGGGAGACTCGGTCGTGGCGCTCGCCACGGCCCGCCTGAGCGAAGTCCTCGACCACGTGCGCAACGCCCCCCAGCCGGGGCATCGCCGGGCAACGGACGGGGACAGCTGGACGTAGTCGCCGGCGAATCGAACCTACCCCGCCGCCCACGCCCGACGGGAGCGGCCTCCGTCAGCTCGGCCGCGCTTCCAGCAACGTGCCCGCCCAGGCCACGGCGCGCTCCAGCTCGCCCGGCTCTGGCGTCTCGGCGGCGTAGCGGCGTTGCTCCCCCGCTGGCGGCCGGTCGCGACTGACGAAGAAGCTCGCTGCGGGCACGACGAGATGGCAGCCGGCACGCCTGAGGCGCTTCGCGGCGCTGTCCGCCGCTGATCCGGTCAGGAGCTTGGGCAGCCGGTAGCGCGTGTCGAACACGGCCGCTCCGATGCCGGCGAGGCTGCCCGAGCCCAGCTCGCCGAGCCAGCCGGCGAGCGTCCGGCTGAGACCGTGGCGCTGGGTGGGCCCGCCGACGACGAGCAGATCGAGACCGGCCAGGTCGGGCCCGCTGACGAGCGCGACGGGACGCACCTCGACGCTGTCGGCGCCGGCCGTCGCGAGCGCCTCGCCGATGGCGCGGGCGATGCGAGCGGTGTTGCCGTAGGTCGTGTCGAAGACGACGAGGACGCGCATCGGGGAGATTGTGCCCCTCTGGCGCCGCGGCGGCAGGGATGAACGGATATCGGCCGCCCGCGCGGCGGCTGCCGCACCTTCGGCCTGGCCGGCTGCCACGGCGCGTCCGCGCGAGCGCACGGCGCGGGCGCGGCCCCGGCGCCTGCGGGCTCGAGCATCGGCCGGCGGTGCGGGCGCGCACGTGGCCCCGGGCATGGAGCGGCCGCCCGTCCCGGGCGGGACGGGCGGCCGCAGGCCGGGGTGCGCCGGGCCTAGTAGTCGGTGCCCTTGACGTACGTCCTCGACGCGCCGGCGTTCGGGACGACCTCGTCCGGCCGCATCATCTCGTTGTCCTCGTGATCGATGATGTGGCAGTGCCACACGTACCCGTGGCCGCCGTTCGGGTCGAACGGGAAGAAGGCGTCGGCCGGCGCCGTGCTGGCCGGGAGGTCCGTCGGCGCCCAGCGCACGGCGAGCCGGGTCACCTGGCCGGGGTACACGATGACCGTGTCCTTCCAGCCCGCCTCCTGCGGCAGGGGCTTGGCAGCGGTGCCCTGCAGGTAGAGGAACTTGCCCTTGGCATCCTTGGCGGCGATGTTGGGGTTCCCGCCGTACTTGTTGCCCGACGCGGGAGACGGGTCGTAGGCCAGCGGCGGCCCGAAGCCCGGGATGTAGGTACCGGGCGCGTACGGCTGGCCGGTCATGTGGTCGTAGCCGCCGCCCGGGAAGGCCGCCGCGTAGGCCGCGTTGTACTTCGCGGTGTCGAATCCCTGGCGGTTGAGCAGCTGGAACTGGACCAGGTGGAGATGGATGGGATGGGCGTCGGCCGTCAGGTTGACGATCTCCCAGACCTCGGTCTCGCCCTCCTTCGGCATCTCCGAGATCCAGTTCTTGCCGCTGCCGTCGAGGGTGAAGTCGGGCCGGGT
>JAGDMV010000251.1 GCA_017860675.1 Chloroflexota bacterium | reverse complement strand
GGTGACCCGCGCCTGGGCGGCCGAGATCGGCGCCGACGGCTACAGCGAGGACGCCGTCGGGGCCGTCGCCCTGGCCAAGAGCCTCGTGGGGGCCTGAGCCGTGTCCGTCCCGATCCGCCCCATCGTCGACCCGGCCATCCGCCTCGAGATCCTCTCGGCGGACGACGTCGTCCGCATCCACGAGGCGACCCTCGAGGTCATCGAGACGGTCGGCGTCCGCTTCCCGTCCGAGCAGGCGCTCGCCCTGTGGGCCGAGCACGGCGCAGCCGTCGACCGCTCCACCGGCGTGGTTCGCGTCCCGCGCCGCATCATCGAGGAGGCGCTGAAGCTCGCGCCGCCCGTCTACGACCTGGCCGCCCGCGACCCCTCCCAGGACCTGCCGCTCGACGGCCGCCACGTCCATGCCGCCACCGACGGGTGCGGGGTCGAGGTCTTCGACATCGACACCGGCGAGCGTCGCCGATCGCAGCTGCGCGACGTCGGGCAGATCGCCCTGGTGGCCGACGCGCTCGACGAGGTCAGCTTCCACTGGATCCCCGTGTCCGCCCAGGACGTGCCCGCCCGGGCACGCGGCCTGCACGAGCTGGCCGCCTGCTGGGGCAACTCGACCAAGCACGTCCAGACCGAGTCGATCGTCACCGTCCACGAGGCGGAGGGCGCGGTCGAGATGGCGGCGGCGATCGCCGGCGGCCGCGACGCGCTCCGCCGCCGGCCGGTCCTGTCGATCATGCAGTGCACCACCAGCCCGCTCGGCCAGGACGGCGGGAGCGTGGACGCCGCCCTCGTCGCCGCCCGGGCCGGGATCCCGGTCGGTTTCATGACGATGGCCTCGTGCGCCTTCACCGGCCCGGTCACGATCGCCGGCTCGCTCGTCGTCGGCAACGCCGAGGTGATCAGTGCGCTCGCCCTGATGGAGCTGGCCGCCCCGGGCTGCCCCGTCTACTACGCGGCCGCCCAGACGGCGATGGACCTCCGCTCCGGGGCGTACACCGGCGGCGGCCCGGAGGACTTCCTGTTCGGCGGTGCCACCAACGCCCTGGCCGACTTCTACAACGTGCCCCTCTCGATGGGCTCGTTCGCGACCGGCGCGAAGCTGCCCGACTGGCAGGCCGGGATCGAGAACAGCCTGTCCACCTTCATGGCCTCGGTCGCCGTGTCGGACATGCTCCTCGGGCTGGGCCTGCTCAACGGCAGCCGCATCTTCAGCTTCGAGCAGCTGCTGATGGACGCCGAGATCTTCTCGATCGTGCGGGCGACGCTCGGTGGCATCCCGGTCAACGACGACACGCTCGCCCTCGACGCGATCCGGGCGGCCGGGCCGGCGGGCGACTACCTGACCCTGCCCCACACCCGGTCGCACATGCGCCAGCTCTGGCGGCCGCGGTTCATGGACCGCCGGCCGTACGGCCAGTTCGAGGAGGCCGGCGACACGGCCCGTGACTGGGCGCGCGAGCGGGCGCGCGAGATCCTGCGCACCCACCGGCCGGACCCGCTCGAGGACGGCCTTGCGGCCGAGCTCGACCGGATCGTGGCCGCCGTGGAGGCGTCGGGGGAGGGGGTCGAATGAGCGGGACAGGGGGCGGGGTGGGCGTCGCCGGTGGCGCCGCGCAGGCCCCGCTCCGGCCGGTCATCGCCCTGCTCTCGCCCGATCTGGTCGGTCGCGTCCTCGACGAGGCCCACGCTCTCCTCGAGGAGCCCGGGATCCGGGTCCAGGACGACGAGGCCGCGGCGCTCCTCGCCGCTGCTGGCGCCCGGGTGGCGGACGAGATCGCCCGCATCCCCCGGGGCGCCGTCGAGGCGGCCCTCGCCACCGTCCCGCGCTCGTTCGAGCTGTTCGATCGGGCCGGGAACGTCGCCGTCCGCTACGGCGGCGACGCGGTCCACTTCGATCCCGGCTCCTGCGGGGTCGCCGTCCTCGACCCTGAGACGCTCGAGCACAGGCCGTCGCGTTCGGCCGACCTGGTCCGCCTGGTGCAGGTTGCCGAATCGCTGGCCGCCTACGATGCGCAGTCGACCGCCGTCGTGTGCGGCGACGTGCCGGCCGAGATCGGCGACGTGTGGCGGCTGATCCTGGTGCTGCTGCACTCGAACAAGCCGGTCGTGACCGGCTCGTTCTCGGCCCGGACGACCGACGTCATGATCGAGCTGCTGGCCCGCGAGGCCGGGGGTCGGGACGCGCTGGCGGCCAGGCCCCGGGCGATCTTCGACGTGTGCCCTTCGCCGCCACTCACCTGGTCGGCGTTCGGGGCAGGCAACCTCGTCCAGCTCGCCCGCGCCGGGGTGCCGGCCGAGATGGTGTCGATGCCGCTGGCCGGGGCGGCCGCCCCGGTGACGCTCATCGGGTCAGTCGTCCAGCACGCCGCCGAGTGCCTGTCCGGGATCGTCATCCACCAGGCCGCGAGGCCGGGTGCGCCGATCGTGTGGGGCGGGGCCCCGGCGATCCTCGACATGCGCACCGGCGCCACCCCGATGGGCGCGATCGAGACGGCGATGATCGACGCCTCGTACGCCCAGGTCGGCAAGGCGCT
>JAGDMV010000094.1 GCA_017860675.1 Chloroflexota bacterium | reverse complement strand
TCCCAGTGCCTCCTCGTCCCACGTCCAGCCGTCCAGCTCCGGGACATCGAGGCCGATCATCGTCAGGCCGGCCCGGACATGGGTACGGTGCTCGGCGCCGTGGTCGAGCGCCTGGACGAGGATGGTCAGGGCGCGGACCGCCCGCTCCTCGCCCCGGAACGGGCCCCTGACCACGGCGTCAGTGCCGAGCGACCCGGCCAGCTCGACCAGGGCAGCGTTTGACGCCGCGGCCCGGCGACGGAGGACGCGGATCGACGGCTCCAGGCCCTCCGGCGGCGTGGGCCGGCCGTAGCCGCCGACATCGGGCCCGCCGACGCCTGGCCCACCGGCACTCCGGACGAAGGCGACGTAGCGCTCCTCGGACTCGACGAGGTGCTTGAGGGTCTGGCCGATCGGGCCGTACGTCCCCGGCGGGGCGATGGCCAGCTGGGGCTCGGCGAGCGGCTCGCAGACGGCGAACAGGCGGTCGGTGGCCCAGGCGTGGTGGCGGAAGAGGGCGACAAAGGCGGCTGCATCCATGGCACGGAGCATAGGACCAGGGTCACGGGCGGCGCGGGACCATCGCGCGGGCTGACCTCGGCCGGTAGCCACCGTACCGTTCGGGCGTGGCTCGACGTGCCCCGCTTCTCCTCGTCGCGCTCGCCTTCGGGATCTCTGCCCTTGGGCTGCTGGCGCACCCGTCCCCGGTGGGAGCGTGGTCTGCCGGCACCTTCTCCTCGACGGCCGAGCGCCAGCTGGTCGCCCTGACCAACCAGGCGCGCGCGGCCGCGGGCCGCCGGTCGCTGCGGGTTGACTCGGTCCTGACCTCGCTCGCCCGCTGGCGCAGCAAGGACATGATCACGCGCGGCTACTTCAGCCACAGGATCCCCGGCGGCGGCACGGTCTTCGACGTGATGCAGCGCAAGGGCTACTGCTTCAAGCTGGCCGGCGAGAACATCGGCTGGAACAGCTACCCTGACGACGTCGCCACGCGCGCTGTCCACGAGCAGTTCATGAACTCGTCGGGCCACCGGGCGAACGTTCTCGGCGCGGCCTGGGACGTGATCGGCGTGGGGGCCTACAAGGGACCGACCGGCAAGAAGATGTACACGGTCATCTTCGCCGACAAGTGCGGCGCGACCGTGAAGCCGACCCCCAAGCCGACGCCGCGGCCGACCGCCAAGCCCAAGCCGCGGGCGACCCCGAAGCCCACCCCGCGCCCGACGGCGCGGCCGAAGCCGACCCTGAAGCCCACCGCGAAGCCGACGGCCGCCCCGACCCCGACGCCCACGCCCAGCCCGACGCCTCAGCCGGCCGCCACCCGGCCGCCCGAGCCTGCCGACCCTGATCTCGGCGGTGGGGCAGGTCTCGGCCCCGGCGGCCAGGGAAACGGCAGCGGCAGCGGCGGCGAGAACGGCAACGGCGGGTCGAGCGGCAACGGGCCGCCACCCGGCCAGGAGAGCCGCCCGTCGGCACCGCCCGCCGGGCTGCGGGTCCACGACCCGCCGGCGGCGACGGGCCTGGTGGACTCGCTGCTGGGAGGCCTGGCCGGCTTCCTCTTCGGCGGCTGACGCCTGGCTGCCGGCGACCTGACGCTACACTCCGCCCATGCCAGCCATCCTCGAGGCCCGTGACCTCGTCAAGCGCTACCGCCTTGGAGCAGGCGACGTGGAGGCCCTCCGGGGGGTCTCGCTGAGCGTCGAGCGCGGCGAGTTCGTGGCCTTCATGGGCCCGTCGGGCTCGGGCAAGAGCACGCTGCTCCACCTCCTGGGCGGCCTGGACCGACCGACGAGCGGCGAGGTCATCCTCGACGGGGCCGCCATCAGCAGCCTGTCCGACGACGCGGCGACCAGGCTGCGGCGCGAGCAGACCGGCTTCGTCTTCCAGTTCTTCAACCTCGTGCCCCTGCTCAGCGTGCGGGAGAACGTGGCCCTGCCGTTCATGATCGCCGGGCAGGACCCCAACCGCGGTGAGGCGGCCGAGCGGATCGGTGACGCGATCGCTGCCGTCGACCTTGCCGGCAAGGAGCGCAACCGCCCCGACCAGCTCTCGGCCGGGGAGCAGCAGCGGGTGGCGATCGCCCGCGCCCTCGTCCACCGGCCGGCCCTCGTCCTGGCCGACGAGCCGACCGGCAACCTGGACTTCACCACCGGGACGGACGTCCTCGAGAGCCTCTGGCGATCGTGCACCCAGCGGGGCCAGACGATCGTCCTCGTCACCCACGACGCAAAAGCCGCCGCCTACGCCGACCGTGTCTTCTTCCTGCGCGACGGGCTGGTCCGCGACGAGATCGTCCTCGGCCGGCGCGACGAGCACGGCGCGGCACCGCTGATCGCTCGCCTGGCCCAGCTGGGCCTCTGACGCCGGTGGGCGCCATCCACTCGCTCGCCCGCCGCACGCTGTTCGCCCGGCGGGCGCGCACCATCCTGACGATCCTCGGCATCGGCCTGGGCATCGGCGTCCTGGTAGCCGCGGTGGTGACGAACGCGAGCCTGGACGCGGCCGCGGCGTCGACGGTGCGCGAGCGGCTCGGGAACGCGGACGTGCGCATCTCGGCGCTGGAGGAGCGCGGCCTGTCGCCGGCCAGCGTGGCCGCCGCTGCAGCCGCGCCCGGGGTGGCGATCGCGGCGCCGCAGCTGGAGGCCCGGACCTACCCCCGCCTCTCGGCAACCGGCGGCGGGGCGGCCCTGCCCGACCCGGTCACAGTGATCGGCGTCGACCCCGTGGTGGACCCGAAGGTGCATGCCCGGCCGCTGTCCGCCGGGAGCGGCCTGCCGGCCGACCGGGCGGACGTCGCCCTCGTGTCGGAGGCGCTCGCGCGCGATGACGGCCTCGTCGTCGGGGAGACGATCACCCTCGAGGGGGCCGCCGACGCGAAGCCGGCCGTGCTGACCGTGACGGGCATCGTCGCCGCGACGGGCGGGCCGGACCCGGCCGGGCGAAACGTCGTGGTACCCCTGGCAACCGCCCAGGCGCTGTTCCAGCCCGGCGATGCGGGCGGTCGGGTCAGCCGGGTGGACGTGGTCGCCGCGGACGGCGCCGACCCGTCAGCTGTCGAGGAGGCGCTGGTCGCCGCCCTCGCCCTGGAGCCGTACTCGCTGACCACGCCGGCCGAGGCCGAGGCCGATCTCGTGGCCTCCACGTCGGGGCTCCGCGGGATCATCGCCCTGGTCGTCGTGGTGGTGCTGTTCGGCGCGGCGTTCCTCGTGTTCAACACCCTGGCCATGAGCGTCGCCGAGCGGGTGCGCGAGGTCGGCCTGCTGCGGGCAGCGGGGATGACGCGCCGGCAGGTTCGCCTGCTCGTCCTGTTCCAGGCGGTGCACCTCGGTGTCGGCGGCGCGATCGTGGGCCTCGTCCTCGGCATCGGGCTGGCAACGGGCGTGACCGTCCTGCTCGGCGGGGCGGTGCCGGCCGCCGCGGGCAGTCCCGTGCTGCCGCCGCTCGAGATCGCCCTCGCCCTGCTGGTCGGGCTGGCGGTGACCGCGGCGGCGGCGCTCGAGCCGGCCTTCCTGGCCGCCTCGATCCCGCCGGTGGAGGCCCTTCGACTGCAGGCGGACCTGGCCGGGGGACGTCCGGTCCGGCTGCGCTGGCTCCTCGCCGTGCTCGTCCTGGTGGGGGCCGTCGGCTTGCTGCTGATCCCGGTACCCGCGACGGCTGCCGGGTACCTGGCACCGCTTGCCGTCTACGGAATCCTGGTGGTGGCCGCGCTCGCCATCCCGTTCGTTCTCGGCCCGCTCGGCCGGCTGGCCGGCCTGCTCGTCGCCCCGTTCCTGCCACTCGAGGAGCGGCTGACGCGCGGGGCGCTGGTCCGTGACCGGAGCCGGGCGGCGCTCACCGTGGGGGCGCTCGTCGTGGCGGTGGCCATGATCTCTGCGCTGGGCGGGGTGGCTGCCTCGACCCGGGCGGCCGCGGACGCCTGGCTGACCGAGGTGGTGCCCGGCAACGAGGTGCTCGTCGCCGTCCACCCGGTCGCTCTCGACGATCCCGTGCTGGACGAGCTGCGGGCGGTCGACGGCGTAGCGCGTGTCAGCCCGATCGGGCGCTTCGCGATCGCGGCCGGCGGCTACCGCCTGGACACGGTCGCGATCTCGGGCGCCGACTTCGCCGCGGACGGCCGGCTGCGCTTCGTCGCCGGCGACCCGGCAACGGCCCTGGCGGCCCTGGACGCGGGCGGGGCGGCCATCCTGTCACGGGGCCGGGCCGACGCGCTTGGCCTGGACCTGGGCGGGACTCTGACCGCCACCGCGGCGGAGGGGCCGGTGGATCTCGCGGTCGCCGGGATCGTCGATCGGTCTGTACCGGGTGAATCGGGCGAGGCCGTGCTCGTCGGCTGGCCGGATGCGTCGCGCCTGGGCGCCCTCGGGGCGGACCTGTTCGCCGTCCGCTACGCGGCCGGGGCGGAGGCGACGGCGCGACCGGCGCTCGACGATGTCGCCGTCCTGTATGCGCTCCAGCCGGCGGACCTCGGCGACATCCGCGGGGCGGTCGGGACGAGTCTCGAGCGGATGTTCGACCTGCTCGACATGCTGGCCGTGGTGGCCCTGCTGGTGGCTGCGCTCGGGATCGCCAACACCCTGACGATGAACGTCCTGGAACGGGTGCGCGAGATCGGCGTCCTCCGGGCTGCCGGCCTGACCCGGCGGCAGGTCTGGCGGATGGTGGTGGTCGAGGCGACGATCCTCGCCCTGGTCGGCGCGGCCGTGGGCGCGGTCGCGGGCGTGGCCGCGGCCGGCACCATGGTCGCCGCGGGTGGCGGGACCGCCCCATCGTTCGACCCGGGCTGGCTCACGCTCGGCATGGCGGTCGCCGGTTCCGTGGCGCTGGCCACGCTGGCCGCCGTCTACCCGGCGCGCGTCGCGGGCCGGATCGAGATCGTCCGGGCCGTCTCGTACGAGTAGGAGCGGGCAGGCAGGCTCGGCCGCTGGCAGCGGACGGGTCGGCTCGAGCGGAACCGGCACGGCCAGCGGACGCGGGCACCACCCCCGGGGCTCGGCGCAGCGAGCGCCCGGACCGACGTGCCCGGGAGCGTCGCGATAGCGGGCCCGTTCAGCCGGCCTGCTAGACTCCCGCCACCGGCGCGCCCGTGCCGGACCGGGGAGGGAACCCGTGACGTTCTCGGCGACGCGCCTCGATCGCCTGCCCGCCGCCGAGCGGGGCCTCACCATCGGCGATTTCCTCGTCCCGATCGCGGTCGCGGAGCGGATCAGCTCCAGGGTCCGGCATGTCGCCCTGGTGATCGTCGGGGCGCTGTTCATCGCCCTGACGGCCGGCCTGACGCTCGACCTGCGGGGCGAGACGATCACCCTGCTGGGCGACGTGCGGGTCACCCTGCCGATCTCACCTGTGCCGATCACCGCCCAGACGTTCGCAGTCCTGCTCGTGGGTGGCGCCCTCGGCTTCCGGCGTGGCGTCCTCGCCGTGCTGCTGTACCTCGTGCTCGGCCTGTTTCTTCCGGTGTACGCCGACCATGCGTCCGGGCTCGACACGTTCGTCACGCGCGCCGACGGGTACTGGCTGCTCGGCGCAACCGGCGGCTACCTCCTCGGCTTCGCCCTCGCCGCGGGACTGGTGGGCCGGCTGGCTGAGCTCGGCTGGGACCGCCACGTCGGTGGGGCGGTGGTGGCGATGGCGCTGGGGAACCTCGTGGTCTACGCGATCGGCGTCCCCTGGCTCATGGCCGCGACCGGCTACGACCTCGGGACGGCGCTCAACAAGGGTGTTGCGCCGTTCCTTGCCGCAGATCTCCTGAAGCTCGCCCTGGCCGGGATCCTGTTCCCGGTCGCCTGGTGGGTGGTGGGACGCCGGCAGGACGAGCGCTGAGCGCCCGACCTGCGCCGAGCGCGGCAGCGGGACGGCGGTCGTCTCAGAGCGGCTGGAGGCGCGGGAACCGGCTCGCCAGGTCGCGAGCCAGGTCGCGCTCGGTGAGCCCGTCGAGGTAGCCCACGAGGGTTGCCGTCGAGCCGAAGCCGAAGCGGTGGTCGTCGATGTATGCCCGCAGCCCCTGCCAGAAGGCCGTGCTTCCCATCCGCACTCGCACCGAGTTCAGCACGCTGGCCCCCTGGACGTAGATCACTTCGTAGTAGCAGGAGCCGTAGCCGTAGATCGTCCGGTCGAGCCGGGTGGCAGCGCAGTGGCTCGAGCGGAGCAGCCCGTTCAGGTAGCGGGTGACGAAGTCGGTCGGGGCTTCGTCGGCGAACGGCTGAAGGGCCTGGTCGCTGCCCACGAGACCATAGAACCACTGGTGCGTTGTCTCGTGGGTGACGAGATAGCGGAAGCGGTACGTCGCGGCCCCGCGGGGGATCCAGATTGCACCCGGAGACTCCATCGCGTAGCCGCCCGCGGTCTCGATCACGGTGAACGTGGACCAGGGATAGGGGCCGAGCAGCCGTCCCACCCGGTCGAGGGCCCTGATCGCCTCGGCCAGCAGCAGCCGCCGCCGGGTGAAGCCGTGGCCGTAGACGAGCACCCGGGTCGGGCCGGCCCAGCCAGCCGAGACGGCGAACGTGGGATCGGCCACGAACGAGATGTCGCGCACGTTCTCGGCGACGAATACGTGGAGATTCCCGACCTGCGAGATGCGGCGCGCGCTGGTGGCGATGCGCGTCGGGCGGTCGGTCGTGATGCTGAGCCGTACCGAGGGGCTGGATGTCGTCACGAACGGGTCGCCGTGGTTGGGCCGATTGAACGGTCGGGCGGCGCTCACCCAGGGGAGCCAACGGTAGGCGGCCAGGATCCCGCCGGCCGAGGTGAAGAGCCACGTCGAACCGCTGGTGGTCGACGAGAACACGCCACCGAACCGGAGCCGGACCGTCGCGCTCGCGCCGTCGGGCAGGACTCCGCCGAGCGACAGGAGGATGGTCTGGTCGGAGACCGTCGCTGACACGCGTTGGTCGTCGACGCTCGCTGCTCCGATCCAGAGGTGGCCGAGGCGGGCCATGACGGTGTTCAGCTCGAGGCGGTCGATCGGGCCGCCCGAGCGGTTCGTGATCCGGATCTCCTCGTCGGCCGACAGCGAGCGGGCGCCCAGCGAGAGGCGGACGTCGACCTCGTAGGTTGCCTCGACGGCCAGCGAGGAGCGGTCTGCGC
>JAGDMV010000093.1 GCA_017860675.1 Chloroflexota bacterium | reverse complement strand
CGTGCCGACGGCGAAGTCCGCCGCCAGCGACGCGATGCGGCGGCCGTCCGGCGATAGGGTTCCGAACGACAGCTGGGCAGCGGGCGCGGTGCCGCTGTGTCGCGGGACGACCTCGCGCCAGGGTCCCTGCGCAGCGGCTGCCGACGCCGGCGCGCCGGCGAAGAGGCGGCCATCGGCGGTCGTTGCCAGCAGGCGTCCGCTCGCATCGCTCGAGAGCCAGGCGACGTCCGCGTCCGGCAGGAGCGGCGAGGCAACCTGGGCGGATCCTTCGACGATCATCAGCGTGCTGCGGCCATCGCCTCGCGCCAGGACGGCGAGCCGCGTGGCCGGCCGCCGGGCGATCTGCCCGGCGGCGGCACGGCTCGAGGGCGTTGGCGCCGGCGTGGGCACCTCTGCGGCAGCGCGGCCGCCGCAGCCGGCCAGGATGGCCGCGACCAGGGCAGGAAGCGCGATCAGCGCCAGCGGCGTGACCGCAGGCCGGCATGCGGGCGGGCGAGCGGGGGCCGCGCAACACACTGGTGGATGACAGCCGGGGGCGGCCCCCGCCACGGAGGCCGCCCGGCCGGCAGGTGTGTTCGGCGGGTGCGGCCTCACCGCAGAACGTCCCCGCCCAGCAGACGCCCATCGCCCGCGTCGAGGTACAGCTCCATGCCGCGGACGGCCTCTGCGAGGCCGCCGCTCGTGGTCACCCGGACGACCCAGGCGAGGCGCAGGACCGAGGCGGGGGCATCGGGCGCAGTCGCCTCGAACGTGTCGTTCGGCGCCACCCAGGCGAGCGAGACGTCGTCGATCTGCCACTCACCGGCGTGCCGGGCGTCGAGCCAGCCCGCCAGCCGCTCGCGACCCAGCCGCCGCGCCTCCGCGACCGAGAGGGGTCGCTCCGGTCGTGCCGCGAGCGTGCGCTCGGTGCGGACGGCGGTGTGGATCGAGCCGTCGGCCCACGTCCGGACGACGACCCCGTCGCCGGGGACCGGGATCCCGTCCACGAGCCGGGGCCACTCGACGATCCACTCGGCCGTGGCTCCCCGGCGGACCCGGGGGGAGCCGGTCGGGTCGAGGCCCAGCGCGCGAGCATGGCCGAGCGCGGCCTTTCTCGCCCCGGCCGCGTCGGCGACGACGGCCTTCTTCGGGTTGTGGCCGCCGAAGCGGACCGCGGCCAGCAGCCGCCCCGACGCGTCGAAACGCTGCAGCGCCAGCGCCCGACCCTTGCCATCCGTGTCTACGACCTCGTCGTAGGTGAGGCCGCTGAACCGGTTGCGGACGTGCTGCATCTTCACCGATGCCGGGGTCCCGGATCCGATCGCCGCTCGGTTCACCCCGGCGCGCCTGTCGAGGGCCTTCGCCGGCGCCCCGACGACAGGCTCGCGGACGGTCGTGAGCTGGCCGGCGACGAAGCGGTCGGCCGCGCTTCCGGCGGGAGGACCGCCCGGCCCGGACGAGAGCGCGACAGCGGCACCGGCGACGCCGACCAGCAGGGGGAGGAGGACGCGGGCCCGCAGGACCCGCCGTGCGGTTCGAGGCATCGTGGCGCTCCTTACAGGCATGCGTCGCAGGTCTTCAGCGGGCCGGCCCGCCCGGTGTAGGCGTACGTTCCCCACCAGTTCGGGTCGAACGGGTGGGTGAACCTGCCGAGCAGGGCGACGTCGAAGGCGTAGCCGGCGGGCATCCCCTGTCGCAGCTCGTCCCAGAACGCCGCCTCGAACGTCCACTCGTCGTTGTCGTAGGCCGTGCCGGCGTAGCCGAGGTAGAACTCCGGCCCGAGCCACTCGGTCGGCTCGGACTTCGTCCGGGCGATGCCGAACGCGCCGGGCATGGTGCTGGCCGACTCGCCCAGATGGCAGGTGCTCATCACGACCAGGTTCGAGGCGCGGCCGGCGCGCTTGGCGGCGATGTCCTTGGAGTAGACGACTGCCTGGCCGCAGTCGCCCCCGTCCTCGCGGTAGCCGTAGTAGCGTCGACCGTCGGCCGAGTGCCAGTAGTTGTCGCCGTGACTGTGGACGTAGTAGCCCCAGTCGTTGGGGGTGCGCGCCAGGACGTGGCTGCGGGTGAACGCCGTGCCCGTGTAGCCGCGGGCGGTGTAGCCGAGCGCGGTGTAGGCGCTCACGGCGGCCTTCAGCATCTTCTCCGGGTATGGATCGTCCCAGCTGATGCAGGGCGGCTCGAACGCGCTCTCGTTGGAGTCGATCGTCGCCTGGTATGCCGCGCGTGCGCCGCCCGCCGCGAGCGGCACCAGCAGCAGCGCGGGCAGGAGCGCGAACGCCAGGCGATGTGACCATCGAGCCTGTCTCATCGAGTGTCCTCCTCCGGCGGGTTCGAACGGATGGCGGGAGGAGGCGGTGCCGCCATCGTGGCGGGCGGTCCTTATCGACCGCTTACCGGGTGCGGGAGACCAGCGGCGCGGGAGATCAGCGGCGCGAGAGGCCATGGGGCGAGGGGGGCCACGAGCGGGGGTGGCGCGCCGGTCCCGGCTCGTCCCGGGCTGTGCTAGCCTGCGGTCGTCAAGACAGCACACGCCGCGCGGTCGCGAAGCCGGTGGGAATCCGGCACAGTCCCGCTACGGTGACCGCGGCCCCGAGGGGGCCACGGAAGTCCGGTCGCCGGCCCGCGGCGCCGCCGCTCGAACCCTCGAGAGAAAGGGACAGGCAGGCATGGCCCGCAGCGGCTGACCGACCTCGCTCACGTCGGGGCGCGAATGAAGCCCGCGCCCTTCAACCCCGCAGCGAGGTTCCCGGTGATCCCCTTCGAACGACCCGGCCGGCGGGCTGCCGGCGCCACGTTCCCCGTCGCCATCTTCGCCGCGGCCCTGGCGGCCGTGCTTCTGGCGGCCTGCACCGCGACGGCCAGCCCCTCCCCGTCCGGTCCCGCGCCGACCGGCTCCATCGCGCCCGCCGCGACCGGAACGCCGACCGCCCCACCCGAGACGGAGCCGACCGTCGAGATCCCCGTCGAGGCCGTCTTCCCGGTCACCGTGACCGACGACGAGGGTACCGACGTCACGATCGAGTCCGAGCCGCAGCGGATCGTCAGCCTGACTCCGGCTACGACCGAGATCCTGTTCGCGATCGGGGCCGGTGACCGCCAGGTCGGCCGGACCGACGCCGACGACTACCCGCCCGAGGCGACCGACCTCCCGGTCGTGGTCAAGCTGGGCAAGGTCGACGTGGAGAAGATCGTCGGCCTCGAGCCCGACCTGGTGCTCGCCGGCGGCGACAACTTCACCCCGCCCGAAGCGGTCGCCAAGCTGCGCGAGGTCGGCATCCCGGTGGTGGTCGTCTACGCCCCCGACGTCGAGGGCGTCTTCGAGGACGTCGAGCTGGTCGGGACGGCCGCCGGCGCCCCGGGCCCGGCGAGCGAGCTGGCCGACGGCATGCGGGCCGAGATCGACGCGGTCGCCGCCGTGCTGGGCCCGGGCGAGCGCGCCCGGCCCCGGGTGTTCTACGAGACAGGAGACCAGCCGAAGCTTTACGGGATCGCCGACGATTCGCCCTACGCCGAGATGATCTCACTGGCCGGTGGCGAGCCGATCACGACTGGCAGCGCGACCAACTGGGAGATGCCGTTGGAGGCCCTGATCGCGGCCGACCCCGAGGTGGTCGTCCTCGGCGACTCGGTCTACGGTGTCACGGCCGAGCAGGTAGCGGCGCGACCCGGCTGGGACGTCATCACCGCGGTCAGGACGAATGCCATCCGGCCGGTCAACGACACGGTCATCACCCGGCCCGGACCCCGGCTGGTGGAGGGCCTTCGGGCGCTCGCCCTCGCGATCGACCCGCAGGCGCCCCTGCCCAGCCCGGCCCCCTGACGCAGCCGCGGGACGCTGCGCGCCATGGAGGCGGCCGAGGTGACCGACGGGGCCCGGGGGCTCACGCTCCCCCGTGCCCGCGCGCGCCGCGGTGCGGACCTGCTCCGGCGGCGGCCCGGCCTGCTGCTGGGACTCAACCTGGCCGTCCTGGCCGCGGCGGCCCTGGTCGCGGTTGCGGCCGGCACCGTCGCCATCGCCCCGGCGGACACGCTGGGCATCGTTCTCCACGCGCTGGGCCTGCCGGTCGACGGGAGCTGGTCCGCCGCGGCAGAGGCGATCGTGCTCGACCTGCGCCTGCCCCGGGTCCTCACCGCCGTCGTGGTCGGGGCCGGGCTGGGCGTTGCCGGGGCGGCGTTCCAGGGGCTGCTGCGCAACCCGCTGGCCGACCCGTACGTGCTCGGCACGGCCTCGGGCGCGGCCCTCGGAGCGGCGATCGCCGTGCTCATCCCGGTCCGGGCGGTGATCCTCGAGTTCGGCCTGGTGAA
This sequence comes from Chloroflexota bacterium, assembly GCA_017860675.1. Classification (GTDB taxonomy): domain Bacteria; phylum Chloroflexota; class Limnocylindria; order Limnocylindrales; family CSP1-4; genus CTSoil-043. The sequence goes on along the minus strand of JAGDMV010000093.1, from coordinate 2,802 downwards.
CGCGCTGGCGTTCGCCGGGGCCCTCGGCGCCGTCGCCGTCGTCTGGTTCCTCGGCCGGGGCGGCACCCTGGCGCCGCTCACCGGCCTGCTGCTGACCGGCTACGCCGTCGGCTCGCTGCTGGCCGCCGGCCTGGCCATGACGATGTACCTCTCGGGCGCGAACCTGCGCCAGATCGTCGGTTTCCTCCTCGGAGGGCTCGAGGGGTCGTCCTGGCTGCGGCTGGCGGTGGCCGCGCCGCTCATCGTCGGCGGATCGGCCGTGATCGTCGCCCGGGCCCGGGTGCTCGACGGGCTGCTGCTGGGCGAGGAGGCAGCCGCCCATCTCGGGATCGACGTCCGCCGCGAGCGGGCGATCATGCTCGGGCTGGCCTCGCTCGTCACCGCGGCGGCGGTGGCCGTCAGCGGCCTCATCGGCTTCATCGGACTGGTCGCGCCGCATGCCGTCCGGCTGCTGGTCGGGCCCTCTGCCCGCCTGGTGGTGCCGCTGTCGGCCGTGTTCGGGGCGGTGCTGCTGGTGCTCGCCGACCTGGGCGCGCGCCTCGCCGGGGAGATCCCCGTGGGGGTGGTGACGGCGCTGATCGGGGCGCCGTTCTTCGTCGTCCTGCTGCGGCGGGCCCGGCTGGGGTACGAGCTGTGAGCGGCGCGCCGGTGCTCCCCGGCCACGACCCGGTGGTCCATGCGCCCGCCGTGGTCCCGGCGGCGCCGCCCGTCGCGCTGCTGCGCGGGGTGACGGCCGGCTACCGCGACCGGCTGGTGCTGCGTGGCGTCGACCTGTCGATCGCCCCCGGCGAGCGGGTCGCCCTGCTCGGCCCGAACGGCGCCGGGAAGTCGACGATCCTGCGCGTCATGGCCGGGATCCTGCCGGCCCGAAGCGGTGAGGTGCTCCTTGGGGGCGAGCCCGTCGCCCGCCTCCGTCGAGCCCAGGTCGCCCGGCGCCTGGCGGCCGTCCCGGGCGGGGCGAGCCTGCCCTTCGCCGCCCGGGTGGAGGAGGTGGTCGGGCTCGGCCGGCTGCCGTGGGAGGACCCCTTCCGCGGGCCGCGGGCGGCCGATCGGGCAGCGGTGACGACCGCGCTCGACCGGGTCGGGATCACCGCCCTTCGCGACCGAGATGCGCGCGAGCTGTCGCTCGGCGAGCGGCAGCTGGTCCTGCTGGCGATGGCCGTGGCCCAGCGGGCGCCGCTGCTCGTGCTCGACGAGCCCACCGTCCACCTCGACCTGCGCCACCAGGTGGCGGTCATGGAGCTGCTGGCCGAGCTCAACTTCCGAGACGGGACGACCGTGCTGGCCGTCCTCCACGATCTTGCCCTCGCCCGCCACTTCTTTCCCCGCCTCGTGCTGCTCGACGGCGGGCGGGTGGTGGCCGACGGGCCGCCGCGCCAGGTGCTGGAGCCCGACCGCGTGCGGGCGATCTACGGGGTGGATCCGGGCATCCTCGACGCACGGGCGGCAGCCGACGAGCTGGCCGGCGGGAACGGCGGGAACGGGCGCCGGTAGGGCCGCGCGATCGGGCCCCCGCACGGCGGCGGGGGAGCCTCGCCACGGCGGACGGCGTCAGGCGCCGTCGCCCGGCCGGGCGAGATCCGCGGCCGATGGCCAGTCCCAGGTCCGCAGCCGCCGGAGCAGACGGCGGCCGGTCAGGTCCAGGTGAATCGGGGTGACCGCGATCCGCCCGTTGACGACCGCGTGGAAGTCCGTGCCCGGGACGGCGAGGCCCGTCGGCGGAGGACCGCCGATCCAGTAGTAGGGGATCCCGCGCGGGTCGACACGGCGCAGGAGCTCGTCCTGGTAGATGCGGGCGCCAAGCCGGGTCACCTCGAAGCCGCCGCACTCCCCGGGCGGAAGGGCCGGGACGTTCACGTTGACCAGCTCGCCATGCTCCAGCCCGTGCTCGAGGACGTGACGGGCGACGATCGCGGCCGCCCGCCCGGCCAGGGTGAAGTCGGGGTCCTGGTAGTACTGCTGCGAGACGGCGACCGACGGGCAGCCGTTGATCGTGCCCTCCATCGCCGCGCTCACCGTGCCCGAGTAGGTGATGTCGTCTCCCAGGTTGGCGCCGTAGTTGATGCCCGAGGCGACGAGGTCGAAGGTGCCCTCGAAGAAGCCGAGGAACGCGAGGCTGACGGCGTCGGTCGGCGAGCCGTCGACCGACCAGGCCAGCGAGCCGTCGGCGAGGCGCCGCTCGCGCACCCGGAGGGGCCGCATCATGGTCTTGGCGTGGCCGACGGCGCTCTGGTTCGTCTCCGGGGCGAGCACGACCGTCTCGCCGAGGGGTTCGAGCGCCTGCTTGAGGGCCAGCAGGCCCCGCGACTCGATCCCGTCGTCGTTGGTGATGAGGATCCGCGGGCGGCTCGGCCACTCGGCAAGGGGGCGGCCCGCGCGCGAGCCTGCGACGGCCGGTCGTCGGTCGCCGGGGGCCGCCGCGGCCGCCGTGCGCGACGGAGGCTCGAACCCGGCCTCGGCGTCCACGGCCGGGGGCTGCGTCTCGCCGGAGGGGACGCGACGGCCCGGGGAGCGGCGTGGCCCGCCCATCGTGGCGCGGCTCAGGAGGCCGGGTCCGGGATCGCCGCGGCGTCACCCAGCTCGGCCGCGACGGGTCCTGCCATGGGGGGCGCCGGGTCAACGGAGGCGGCCACCGGTTCGGCCGTCTGCGTCGTCACAGCCGGGGCCGGCACAGGTGGGGCGGGCGTGTCGGCGCTCGACTGCGCCGGGCTCTCCTCGACCGCCCCTCCCTCGACGGCCGTCGTGCCGACGTGGGTGGCCATCGGCCCGCCGGTCACGGTCCGGCCTCCGACTGCCGTGCCC
>JAGDMV010000250.1 GCA_017860675.1 Chloroflexota bacterium | reverse complement strand
CCAGGCGATCGGCGGGATCAACGACTTCGTCGAGGGCATCTACGCCGGGTTCGGGATCCCGGTCGCCGATGTCGAGGGCGCCTTCTCGACGAGCGACTTCGCCACGCTCGTGACCCTTCCGACGATCGGCGAGGTGCCGCTCAACGTGGCCCGGATCTGCACCTGGACCTGGACCTGTGCGCCGCCGCCGCTCGGTCCGGACGAGCATGCCAACGCCGACGGCTACCACGCCATGGCGCTAGCCTTCGCCGCGGTCCTCTGGCCGTAGGCCAAGCCGGCACCGCTCCCGGGGTCGTCACCCGGCCCCGGAGCGGTCCGCCGGGGTGGCCGGCCCCTTCCCCAGCCACGACCGGGTGCCGGTACCATCGGGACGACGCAGCACGGGGGCGCCTGATGAGGACCGGGTCCGTTCCGGGCTTCCTGCCCAGCCGCCACGGGTTCTTGTTCGCGAACCGGTGGCCGCCTGGCCCCACGGTCAGGCTCGGGCCGCTGGACCTGCGAGTGTTCGGCATCGGGGACGCCTCGGCGGGCCTGTGCGGCGGCATGGTCACCACGGTCCGCGACCTGTTCGAGGCGGGCATCGAGCCCCCGGCCGACATCGAGCCACCCGCATCCGGCACCGCCCGCTTCCGGGCGATCGTCCGGCGCCAGGTGCAGTCGCTCGACTGGCTCCGGGTGCCGCTCCGCCACTACGATCTCCAGGCGTTCCGTCCTGATCAATCGACCCGGCTGGCGCGGTTCCTGCGGCGCGAGCCGGCTCGTGTGGTCGCCGTGCGCGACGAGTGGCCGCGCATCCGGGCCGCCGTCGACCGCAGCGAGCTGACGATCCTCGGGCTGATCCGCGGCGCCGGCTGGTCGCCATGGGCCCTGGCCCGGAACCACCAGGTCCTCGCCTACGGCTACGAGGAGGACGAGACCTCGGTCACGATCCGGATCTACGACCCGAACCACCCGGGTCGCGACGACGTCGTGCTGCGGGTCGCAGCCGACCGACGGCGGGGCAGTGCCACGCCCTCCCGGATCCGCCTTTCGCAGTCGACCGGTGAGCCGCTGCTCGGCCTCTTCCGCCAGCGCTATGCGGGCCCGCCGAAGTCGCTGGCGGCGTGGGCCCCGGGAGGCGGATCCTTCCCCGGGGCGGCGGCCTGACGGCGACGCCCCCCGGCCGCTTCGGGCGAGGACAACCTCGCTGACATCGGTGTCAACGTGACCCAGCCGACCGGCAAGAGGGCGGGGTCGTGATCGGCGTGTTCGATGCCGGAGAAGTCCATCACAACGGCGCCGTTGCCGCGTCATATCGCCGGTACGTCCCGCTGGGCAGCCGACCGCTCCGATCGCCGCCCGGCGGACCGGAGGCGAGCGATGGTCGGGTCCAGGGGCGAGCACAACAACTCGTCACTCCCTCAGCCCAGGTTCCTGCCCGCGGCGGCGGTCGCCGTCGTCGCCGCCGGGCTCATCGCCGGGCTGCTCCTGATCGGGAGCCCGACGGGCGGGCCGAGCGGGCCCGGCCCCACGGCGCCGACGGCGGCCGGCCCGGCAGCGACGGCCGCGTCCAGCCCGGCCGCGACGTCACCGACCGCGTCCCAGCGGCCGACCCGTCCCGGGTCCTCGCCGGACGCCACCTCCGAGCCCGCTCCGTCGCCCACTCCCGCGCCGGACGCGTGGACGGCGGTGACCCTTCCACCCCTCGAGCGCATCGCAGAGCTGCGGCCGCAGCGCAGCGACGCCGCCGGCGTGGCGATCGACTCGGCGTTCACCCTGATCAGCACGGGCGGCGACGATCCGACTGCCCTCGCAGCCCGACTCACGGTGACGCCTCCGCTCGAGCTCGACGTGGCGGCCGGCAGGACGGCCTCGTCGGTCACGATCCGGCCGCGTCCCGCGCTCACCCCTGGCCGGGTCTACCGTTTCGAGCTGCGCACCGCCGCCGGCGCCCTGGCCGGATCCTGGGCCTTCCAGGCCCAGTCGCCGTTGCAGGTCGTGACGACGCTGCCGGGCGACCAGGTGACCGGTGTTCCCACCCGGACCGGCATCGAGGTCACCTTCGACCAGGACGGCGTGGGCTCGATCAAGCCCTTCTTCTCGATCACGCCCGCGGTGCACGGTCGCTTCGAGCAGCACGGCCGCACCCAGGTCTTCGTGCCCGATGAGCTGAAGCGGGCCACCGTCTACACGGTGACGATCCGGCGTGGCGTGGCCCGCACCGGCTCCGAGGTGCGCCTCGAGCGCGACGTCCGCTTCCAGTTCGAGACGGCAGGCCCGGAGACGGGCGAGCAGCGAGTCAGCGTGCTACGCCAGGTCGTGGAGTCCGGTCCGGACGAGCGGCCGGTCCTCGGCGTCCTCCTCGATGTCAGGTCCGACGACGACGACGATCCCGAGCCGAGCCAGCGGACGACGGTTCCCGTGTCGGTCTACCGCATCCCGACCCTGGGAGCGGCGGTCCGGGACCTGCGCCTGCTTCTCGACGCGCCCGCCTGGACGGCGTCGGCCGACATCGGCCTGTCCACGGCTGGGCTCACGCGCGTGCTGCGGTTCACCGGCCGACTCGGCCCGGTGGCC
>JAGDMV010000092.1 GCA_017860675.1 Chloroflexota bacterium | reverse complement strand
ACCTCGTCCGCCGCTCCATCGTTTGTCGACGGCCAGGTCGTCGGCCGCGCCGACGCGCCGGTCACGATCGACGTCTGGGCCGACTACCAGTGCCCGTTCTGCCGGCTGGAGGCGTTCGCCTTCGGCGGGGCGCTCGAGCGCGAGTTCGCCGGCTCGGGGCTGGCCCGGATCGTCTTCCGCGACTACGCCTTCCTCGACACCCGGTCCGCCACCAAGGAATCACAGGACGCAGCCGTCGCTGCGCGCTGCGCCGGTCGCCAGGATCCCGGCGCCTACTGGCGCTACCACGACCTGCTCTTCCTGGCCCAGCAGGGGGAGAACCAGGGCGCGTTCGCGCGCGAGAACCTCGTCTACCTGGCCGGCCTTGCCGGACTTGACCAGGCAGCGTTCGAGGCCTGCCTTGACGATCCGGCCGTACGCCAGGCCGTGCTTGCGGAGACGGCCGAGGGCAAGGCGCAAGGTGTTGGGTCGACACCGACGACGATCATCTCCGGGCCCGGCCCGACGCAGGTGCTGCGCGGGTTCACCCAGGACTGGTCCGAGCTGGCCGACGCCGTCCAGCGGGCCGCCACGCCGGGAGCCACGCCCACGCCGGCCCCCACCCCCACCCCGGCTCCCACCGCCGAGGCCTCGCCCGAAACACCTGCGCCGTCAGACTCCGCCTCTCCCGGCTCGTCGATCGACGCCTCCCCCACCCCGACGCCCTGACCGACCGAGGTCGCCCGGCGCTGGTGCGGTCTCGCCTCGGGCGGGTGATGACGGCGACGCCGGCCGGCGCGCGGACGGATGCAGCCGCCTGACCGAGGTCGGCCGGCCCGTCGCGCCTACGACGTCGGTCGCGTGACCCGGATGTCGTCGAGCTGGGCCTCGACCAGGCTCCTGCGGCCTGCGTCGGCTGCCTGGATGCGGATCCTGATCCGCTGCCCGGCGAACTCGTCGAGGGCGAAGCCCAGGGTGTGCCAGGCCGCCCCACGGAGGCTCGCGGCGCCGACGGCCTCGAGGGCGACGGCGCTGCCTGTCTCGCCCTCGACGGTGACCCGCAGGTAGTCGTCGGCCGTGGCGTCGGCGCCGTGGGCGAAGGACCAGCGCAGGGTGAGAAGCTGGCCGGTCCCGGCCGGCAGGTCGATCGGCGGCGAGAGCACCGTCGTCACGCCGCCATCGAGGTCGTACGAGCGGGCGGTGGCCCCGGCCGCGAGGCCGGTGGCCAGGACGCGCCTGCCCGACGGAGCCGTGCCAGGCTGGATCCCGACTCCTCCGTACCTGGTCTGGGCGGCATCGCCTCGGGCCCAGCGCCCGGCGGTGGCCGTGTCCGAGCCGTCCGGGTCGACGGTCCAGCCCGTCCGGGCCTCCAGGTCGTCGTAGAAGGCACCGCAATTGGCGATCTCGCGCCCGATCGCCGCCCAGGGACAGCCGGCCCGATCGATCAGGTGGAGGAGCGCCGTGCGGTTCCTCTTCGTCTCCGGGCCGATGGCCTCGTCGGGGGGATCGTCGCCGCTCGCTGTCCGGGCGGCCAGCTCGATCGTGAAGGCGAAGATCCGGTGCGTCCCGTACAGCCAGTCCCCCTCGTCGCCGTCGGTGATGTAGAGGTCAGACGACTGCATCGGCCGGTAGCCGTTCCGGGAGGCCATGGCCCGCCCGATCGCGACGAAGGCGCGCTGGTCGTCCGCGGTCATGTCGGCCGGACGGTCCGTCCTCGTGTAGCCGTACGGCCAGAGGACCTGGCGGCCGAACGTGTGATAGGAGATCGCGGCCCTGATCTGCTGGCGCCCGCCGATCACCCGCGAATCGACGAAATCGCGCAGGGCCGCGGTCTCCGGGGCCGAGAACGGCCGCCGGCCGCGGTAGGTGCGGGCTGACGGGCTGCCGGACGAGCCGCCGCAGCAGCCCCAGCGGTAGCCGTAGTTGCGGTTCAGGTCGGTGCCGACCGCCGTCGTCCCACTGTTCGGCTGGCGGTTCTTGCGCCAGTCGCGGAAACCCTTCTGGCCGAGCAGGTCGTAGGCGGCGCCGTCCGGATTGACGGCGAACACGATCCAGATCTCGCGCGTGTCGACGAGCCGGGTCACGGTGGCATCCGACCCGTAGTCGCCGGCCAGGAAGCGGAGCGCGGCGAGCGTCATCTCGAGCGACAGGTGCTCGTTGCCGTGGTGAAGCCCGTCGATGAGGACCTCGGGCTCGGGCTCATCCTCGGCCACGTTGTCGCTCACCTTGGCGGCCCGCAGCGGCCGGCCCTGGTAGCTCTTGCCGATGGCGAAGAGCTGCACGATGTCGGGGTGCGCGGCTGCGATCGCGTCGAGCTCGACCGCGAGCTCGGCATCAGTGTGGTAGCCGGCGTGGCTGGCGGGGAAGTCGGCCGCGCGCGCGCTGCCGGCCCCGAACGGGGCGGCGACGAGCACGGCGAGCACCGAGGCGAGGAGGACCCGCTGCATCACCCCGGAATCTTCGCTCATCGCCGCGCCGGGGACGAGTGGCCCTTTGGTCAGGCGGTCTGCTGGATCGGATGACGCTCGAGCGGCCCTCGCCGGCGGCCGGCACGGGTGGGAGAATGGCCGCATGAAGCACGGGATCTGCCTGCCGAACTTCGGGCTCCTCGGCGACCCGTCCGTCCTCGTCTCGCTCGCCCGCGACGCGGAGCAGGCGGGCTGGGACGGCTTCTTCCCCTGGGACCACCTGCTCGTCGATCGCAGCTGGCGGACGGACATCGCCGACACGCCGACGGTGCTGGCGGCGATCGCCGCCACGACCAGCAGGATCCGCTTCGGGCCGATGGTGGCGGCTCTCCCCCGTCGCCGTCCATGGCTGGTCGCGCGCGCCACGGCCACCCTCGATGTCCTGTCCGGCGGCCGGCTCATCCTGGGAGTCGGCCTGGGCTGGCCGACCGACCCCGAGTTCACCGCCGTCGGCGACGAGGAGGACCTGCGCCGCCGGGCGGAGATGCTGGACGAGTCGCTGGCCATCCTCGAGGGTTGCTGGTCGGGCGAGCCGTTCGCCTTCGAGGGACGCCACTACCGCCTGGCCTCGGCCGCCTGGCTGCCGCGACCGGTCCAGCGGCCGCGCATCCCCGTCTGGGTGGGGGCCCTCCGCCCGTTCCGGGAGGGGCCGCTCCGCCGCGCCGCGCGCTGGGACGGAGTCTTCCCGGCCAGCGACGAGTACGAGCTCGTGACCGCCGACGAGCTGGCCGGCGTGGTCCGGCGCATGGCCGAGATGCGCGGGCCGGGCTCGGGACCGTTCGACGTGGTCGTGCAGGGGATGACGGGCGGCGTCGACGCCGCGGCCGACGAGGCGACCGTGACCCCGTACCGCGAGGCGGGGGCGACCTGGTGGCTGGAGCTCGTGACGGAGTGGCAGGGCGACCTCGCCGCGATCCGGTCGCGGATCCGCAGGGGGCCGCCAGCGGGCTGAGCCGGAGCAGCTGCCAGACCGGCGGGGCCGCTGCGCCGAGCCGGTGCGGCCCGGCGCCGGAAGCGCGATCCTACGACCATGCAACCGCCGATGGCGCCACCCCCCCCGTCGTCCTCCACCAGCCACCCTCACCCGACCCTCGAGGCCGCCACGGAAGCCCTGGTCGCGGCCGGCGCGCGGCTGGCGGCCGGTGGCCTCATCGTCGCTGCCGAGGGGAACCTGTCGATCCGGCTCGGGCCGTACGCGATTGCGATCACGCCCGCCGGTCGCCGCAAGGACGAGCTCGAGCCCCACGACATCACCGTCGTCGCCATCGAGCCGGAGCCGGACGAGACGCGCCGAGCGCTCCGCCCGAGCTCTGACGTGGCCTTCCACCGGGCGATCTATGCGGCGCGCCCGGACGTGGTGGCGATCGCTCATGCCCACCCGCCGGTCACCCTCGCCCTGATGACGGCTGGCGTCGTTCCCCACCCGGCGATCCTGGCGGAGACGGCCCTCGCCCTGCCGCACCTTCCCTTCGTGCCGTTCGAGGAGCCCGGCAGCGCCGAGCTTGCCGCGGCGGTCGGCGCGGCCATGGCCGGGTCGTGGGCGGGGGGCGCAGCACTGCTGGAAGGCCATGGCGTCGTCGCGGTCGGCCGCACGATCGACGAGGCGGTGGACCGGCTGGAGACGGTGGAGATGCTCAGCCGGGTCTGGCGCGATGCGCTCCTTGTGCGCGGCGATCCCCGTCGGCGGAGCTGCGGCCCCGTCCACCGGGGCGCGGCGGCGCGCACGCCCCAGCCGATCCGGCGGCGCCCGTGACGAGGGAGCCGGCCGCGGCTGCGCCCGCGACCCGGGTCCGTCCCGGCGACGACCCCGCGGCGGTCGCAGCGGCTGCCGCGATCATCCGTGGGGGCGGGCTGGTCGCGTTCCCCACCGAGACGGTCTACGGACTCGGCGCCAACGCGCTCGACCCGGTCGCGGTCGCCGGCATCTTCGAGGCGAAGGGCCGGCCGCGGTTCGACCCCCTCATCGTCCACCTGGCCGACCCCGGCGAGCTGGCCCGCTGGGCGGATCCGGACGACGCCGTCGACCCACGCGTCGTCCGCCTGGTCGCGGCGCTGTGGCCGGGTCCGCTGACGCTCGTCCTGCGCAAGCGCCCCCTGATCCCGGGGATCGTCACCGCGGGCCTGCCGACGGTCGGCTTGCGGACGCCTGATCATCCGGTCGCCCGCGCGCTGATCGCGGCGGCCGGGGTCCCGATCGCGGCGCCCTCGGCCAACCGCTTCGGCCGCCTCTCCCCCACCCGGGCTGCCCACGTCGTCCGCCAGCTCGGGGGGCGGGTCGGGCTGGTGCTCGACGGGGGGCCGTCCCGGGTCGGCGTGGAGTCGACGGTCGTGCTGCTCGCCGCCGGGCGGGCTGCCCTTCTCCGGCCGGGTGGCGTGCCGGCCGAGGCGATCGAGGCACTCGTCGGCCCGCTCGAGCTCATCTCCGACGGGCAGGCCGAGGCGGCCGCACTGGCCCCGGGGCGATCCGGCGCCCACTACGCACCCGGACCGCCGCTCGAGGTCGTGCCCGCCGGACGCCGGATCGTGCCGGCACATCGCGGCGAGCGCATCGGCCTGCTCGCTGCCTCCGATGCCGGCCTGGAGCGGGCGGCGCGCATCGCCGGGCGGGCCGGGATGAGCTTCGCGGCGGTCGAGGTCCTGGCGCCGGGCGGCGACCCGGTCAGGTCAGCGGCCCGCCTGTTCGACGCCCTCCACGCCCTCGACGAGGCCGGGGTCGACCGGATCGTGGCCCAGCCGGTACCGGAGCACGGCCTCGGCCGGGCGGTGATGGACCGGCTCCGGCGGGCGGCGCTCGACCGGGCGGAGGGGTAGCCGGCCAGCGTCGGGGGCGGACGCACCGGTCACGCGCGCCGCCTCTCCGCGGCGAACGGCATCACCCGCGCTCAGTCGCCGGCAGGAGTGCCCCGGGCTTGGCAGAATCGAACCGTGCCCGCCAGTCCGCTCTCGCCGCGCTTCGTGCTCCCGGATCCGCCGCTCGCCGACGAGATCGTCCTGCTGCGGCCGCCGGCGTCGGCCGACGTGCCGGCGATCGCGGCGGCCTGCGTCGACCCGGAGATCGCCCGCTGGACGACGGTGCCGGCGCCGTACACGCCCGACCACGCACGCCGGTTCGTCGCGCAGACCAGGCGCTGGTGGCGGGAGGGACGGACGGGAGCGATCTTCGCGATCCTCGAGCGATCGAGCGGGTCGCTGGTCGGGATGATCGGGCTCGAGCCGGCGGAGCCTGGCCTGGCCGAGGTGGGCTACTGGGTCGCCCCGGAGGCTCGGCGGCGGGGCTACGCGACGCGCGCCGTCCGGCTCGTCTCGACCTGGGCGTTCACCGATCCAGGGCTCGTGCGCCTCGAGCTGCACACCCTCGTCGGCAACGAGGCCTCGGCGGCGGTTGCCGCGAAGGCGGGCTTCACCCGCGAGGGGGTCGCCCGGCGCGGGATCGTGGTCCGCGGCGAACGGATGGACGGCGTGGTGTTCTCGCTCGTCCGTGGGGACGCAGCCGCGGGCTGACCCCGTACCGGCGCGGCGGTCTGGTTCGGCCGAGCGGCAGCGCCAGCCCTCATGTCGCGATCGCGCCTGACGAGACGCCGGGCTCGACGGCGCCGGCCCGGGCGCGGCGCTGCTCGTCCGGCCCGACCGCCGCCATCCCGGCCAGCAGCAGACCATGGAGGCCGCGCATGGCCCGTTCCAGGTCGCGCAACCGGCCCCGGCCGACGGCGACCGAGATCGTGGCCCGGCTCACGCGGAGCTCGGCCGCCACCTCCGCCTGCCGCCGGCCCTCGACCAGGATGCGGCGGGCGATGTCCCGCTGGTGCGGGGTCATGTCGTCGACCAGCGCGCCGACGACCGGCACGAGGTCGAGCAGCAGCCTGTCCGCGAGCGTGTCGCCGGTGATCACCACGAGCTGCTCCGAGCGCGCCTTCAGCCGCGCGATCTCGGCCGCAGCTCGCGCCGGCGCCGTCGATCGATCGCCGGCGACGACGGCCCAGCGCAGCGGCTGGCCCTCCGGCTCCAGCGCTGCCGCGACGATCGGCCGGAATGGGTCCGTGTCCGGGGCGATCAGACCCTCGACCTCGTCGCCGCGGATGGCGACGAACGGCCGGACCAGCCCGGGCCCGACCACCGCTGCCAGGACCGAGGGCAGGCGATCGAGGAATGCGGCCGTCCGCTCCGGCGCACGGCGCGAGCCGACGACGTCGGCGCACATGGCGAGAACGGGGCGGGAGGCGGGCACGAGTGGAGGCTACCGCGCTCGCTGTTAGCCGTCAACGGCTTACGCGGCCAGGCGGCAGGCCGCGGCCGGGCGGCGCTGGCGGAGGGTGCTACTCCGCGGCCAGCGGCAGCACCACCAGGTACTTGCCCTCGAGCTTCGGGTAGGAGATACCGGCGACCTGGTAGCGAACGAGGCTCCCCTTGAGGCTGGACGATCCGTGCCAGGTCCCCGGCTTGTACGTCTTGCCCTGGCCGGCGACGGTCGCCGGGTACCACGGGTCCTGGATCTGGGCGGCGGTCACCTCGAACGGGCGCCCCGAGGCGGGATCGTCGGTCGCGCGGAAACCGGTCATGACCCACGAGTCGAGCCCACCGCGGGTGATGAGGCCGGCGGGGCGGTTGGTCGCCTGGATCGCCCGGGCGGCCAGCCGGAGGGCAGCGGCACGGGAGGTGGCGGTGCGGAG
>JAGDMV010000249.1 GCA_017860675.1 Chloroflexota bacterium | reverse complement strand
GATCGTCGGCCTCGACCTGCAGGCCGACGGCGGGACCCACGTGGCCAACACCAGCGAGGTGGGCCGGATCCGGGTCACCGGCTACGAGTCGAAGGGCCGTATCAACAAGCGCATCCGGATCGAGCTCGTCGCGCCGACCTGATGCGCGGCCCGGGGCGAGAACCGGGCCTCAGGGGGCGTCGAGACAGCCCCACGATCCAGCGACCTGCACCTCGCCGAGCCGATTCCAGTGTCCCCGTGGCCTCCAGGGCCGGTTGCGCGCCATTCTCACCGGCTGATGGTGGCCGGGTAGGGCCGTTTGGCCCGCCGCGGCATCCGGCGACGATCGCCGTATCCTCTGCGCAATGTGACCGGCTGCCATCCATCGCGGCCCGGAGGAGATCGATGCGCGACTACACGACGCTCACTGCGGCCGACGTCACGGCACTCACCGACGTCGCCTGTTCCAGGGCCGACGAGCTGGTGGCGAGCGCGGTAGGGACCGGCGGGGCCGGCGACTGGGCAGCCGTCCTGGGTCCCATCGACCAGGCCTTGGCAGTGCTCTCGACTGCCTACGGCGAGGGCGCCTTCATGGCCAGGGTCCATCCGGAGCCGGCGGTCCGCGACGCCGGCCAGGCGGCCGAGGAGAAGCTCACCAAGTGGCGGGTCGACCTGCCCTTCCGCGAGGACCTCAACGCCGCCGTGGTGGCGTACGCGGCGACGGCCGACGCGGCCGGCCTCGATGGCGAGCGACGCCGCTTCCTCGACCACCTCAGGCGCGACCTGCGGCGGGCAGGCCACGACCTCTCCGCCGAGCAGCGGGCCGAGCTCCAGGCCCTGCGCGCCCGCCTGGTCGAGCTGGAGGTCGCCTTCCAGCGCAACATCGACGAGTACTCCGACGGCCTCGAGCTGACCCGCGACGACCTGGCCGGGCTGCCCGCGACCTACGTCGAGGCGCTGCGGCCGGGCGAGGCGCCCGGCACCCTGCGTGTCACGCTCGACTATCCCGAGTACTACCCGTTCATGGACGAGGCCGACCGGCGCGACCTGCGCGAGCAACTCGAGTTCAGGATGTACAACCAGGCGCGCGAGGTGAACACTCCGCTCCTGGTCGAGGCGCTCGACCTGCGTCGCAGGATCGCCGCCCTGCTCGGCTACCCATCGTGGGCCCACGTGAGCATGGAGCTGAAGATGGCCGGCGAGCCCGCGGCCGTCCGTGCCCTCTACGGGAGCATCCTGGATCCCGTCCGGGCCAAGGCCCGGAACGAGCTCGACAGGATGGAGGCGATCCTGGCAGCCGACGGCCAGCGGCCGCCGCTCCGGACCTGGGACTGGCGCTACTACGACACGCGGATCCTCAAGACCGAGTTCGCGGTCGACCCTACCGAGGTGTCCGGCTACTTTCCGCTCGAGACGGTCCTCGAGGGGATGTTCGACCTGACCGGCGAGGTGTTCGGCCTTCGCTACCGCACGGTGGACGCGGGCGGCGCCTGGCACCCCGACGTGAGCGTCCACGAGATCCGCGATGCGGCCGACGATCGGCTCCTGGCCGTCTTCGCCATGGACCTCTTCCCCCGCGACGGCAAGTTCGGGCACGCCGCCGCCTTCCCGCTGGTCGTCGCCCGGCGCCTGGCCGATGGTTCGCGTGAGGTCCCGTTCTCGGCGATCGCGGCCAACTTCACCAAGCCGGCCGCCGACCGACCGTCACTCCTCCGCCACGACGAGGTCCTGACGCTGTTCCACGAGTTCGGCCACATCCTGCACATGTCGCTCAGCCAGGCCGAGCTGGTCCGCTTCTCGGGCGCCGACACCGAGTGGGACTTCGTGGAGGCACCGAGCCAGATCATGGAGCACTGGTGCTGGGACGCCGGCGTGCTCGGCCGGTTCGCCCGCCACCATGCGACCGGCGAGCCGATCCCGACCGGGCTGGTGGAGCGGCTGGTTGCCAGCCGCGACCTCAACATCGGGGTGAAGACGGCCCGCCAGTGCTCGTTCGGCCTGCTCGACCTGGCCCTGCACGGCGAGGAACCGGCCGTCGACCTGGACGCCGTCAACCGCCGGACATCGGCCGTGACCGGGCTGCCGTTCCACGAGGGGACGTTCTTCCCGTCCGGCTTCGGGCACCTCATGGGCGGCTACGACGCCGGCTACTACGGCTATCTGTGGGCCAAGGTCTACGGCGACGACATGTTCAGCCGCTTCGAGGCCGAGGGGGTCACGTCGCCGGCGGTGGGGATGGCCTACCGGCGCGAGATCCTGGAGCCGAACGGGGCGCGCGACGCGATCGAGCTGCTGCGCGCCTTCCTGGGCCGGGAGCCGTCAAGCGCGGCCTTCCTCCGCGAGCTGGGGATCGAGGAGGCCGCCACGCGGTTCTGACGATGCCGGCTTTCGCGTCGCGGAAGAGCATCCCCGTCTTGGGGTTGGCGTAGAGCTCGTTGTCGATGCCGGCGTAGCCGCGGCCCATCGAGCGCTTGACCACCACGATGCTCTTCGCCCGGTCCACGTCGAGGATGGGCATGCCTGACACGGGGTTGCCAGGTCGCCGGGCGGCCGGGTTCGTGACGTCGTTCGCACCGATGACGAGGGCAACGTCGCAGCGCTCGAACTCGGGGTTGATCTCCTCCATCTCGCGCAGCTGCGGGTAGGGGACGTTGGCCTCGGCCAGGAGGACGTTCATGTGGCCGGGCATCCGGCCGGCCACCGGGTGGATCGCGTACTTCACGTCCACGCCGCGGACCTCGAGCAGGTCGGCCAGCTCGCGCACGGTGTGCTGCGCCTGGGCCACTGCCAGCCCGTAGCCGGGAACGATGATCACGTTCGACGCGTAGGCGAGCTGGATGGCCACGTCGTCGGGGCTGATCGAACGGACCGTGGTGCCGGGGCCGGGCGTCGCGCCCACGGTCCCCTCTCCGCCGCCGAAGCCGCCCGCCACGATGTTCAGGATCGAGCGGTTCATGGCGTCGGCCATGAGCTTCGTCAGGATCGCCCCGGACGCTCCCACCAGGGCGCCGGCGATGATCAGAACCGGGTTGGCGATGACGAAGCCGGCCATGGCCGCCGCGGTGCCGGTAAACGAGTTGAGCAGGCTGATGACGACCGGCATGTCCGCCCCGCCGATGGGCAGCACCATCGCCACCCCGAAGACCAATGACACGGCCACGATGGCGAACAGCACCATCGTGGCCAGTTCGCCTGCGAGACTCACCACGCCGGCCCCGTCGAGCACCAGCAGGAGGGTGCCGGCCAGCGCCAGGGTCCCGAGGACGATCGTCGTCGCCTGCCCGCCCGGGACGGCGATCGGCTTGCCGCTGATCAGGCCCTGGAGCTTGCCCGACGCGACCAGCGAGCCGCTGAACGTGACGCTGCCGATGACGACGCCCAGGACGACGAAGATGGCGCTGTCGACGGCGAGCGTCCCGGCCGTGGTGACATGGATGAAGTCGTCGATCGCCACCAGCGCCGCCGCGCCGCCGCCGACGGCGTTGAACAGCGAGACGAGCTGGGGCATGTCGGTCATCCGGACCATCCGGGCGGCGAGCACGCCCGCGCCGCCGCCCAGGGCGAAGCCACCGACGATGATCACCCAGGCAGCGGCCGACAGACCGCCCGGCCGGAGGACGAGGTAGACGAGCGTGGTCGCGATTGCCAGGGTCATCCCACCGGCGGACAGGAGGTTGCCGTCGCGGGCGGTCGCAGGTGAGTTCATGCGGTGGAGGCCGAGGACGAAGGCTGCCGCTCCCGCCAGCCAGGC
>JAGDMV010000091.1 GCA_017860675.1 Chloroflexota bacterium | reverse complement strand
CCGTTCCCGGCCGCGGACGGCGATCGTGCCCGTGTCCGGGTGGACCGCGCCGGTCAGGATCTTGACCAGAGTGCTCTTGCCGGCGCCGTTGGCGCCCATGAGCGCGTGGACCTCGCCCGGCCGCACGGAGAGCGAGGCCGAGCGGAGGGCGACGACGGCCCCGTACGTCTTGGAGACGCCTGTCGCCTCGAGCAGCTGTGCCGTCGCGATGAGGGTCATGGTCCCCGATCAGGTGGGAAGGAATGGGGAGATGCCGGCTGGGCCGGCATCTCCCACGCGGTGCGCCGGTTCGCGCTAGTTCTTGCCGGGGCCCTTGCAGCCTGCCGGCGGGTTCATCTGGTCGAACGTGTAGTCCGTCCAGCCGTTGATGTACCAGCTGACCGGCCAGAGGTCCTGGAGATTCGGGTTGTAGATCTCCTCGAGCTTCGCCTTGCCCTCAGGGGAGACGTTGTCCCACGCCTCCGGGGTCGGCAGGAACACGGCCTGGATCTGGACGTCGTTGCCGGCGTTGTCCTTGACCGTCTTGGTGATCGCCCCGGTGTCCTCGCCGTTGAGGGCCTTGAGGGCCAGGGTGACGCCCGCGCCGCCCACGGCGGCCGGGTTGTAGACGGCGATGCCCTTCAGGCCGTCGTGCTTGCCGTCCTTGTTGAGGAGGTAGCCGACGAAGAGCTTCAGGTCGGCGCCGACGATCGGCACGTAGGGCTTGCCGGCGGCCTGGATGGCATCCACGACCTGGGAGTCCATGCCGGACGTCCAGATGCCCTGGATCCCATCGTACTGGCCGCTGGTGATGAAGTCATTGATGTAGTTCGTGGTGATCGTCGGGTCCCACTTCGTGTCGACGCCGTCCTTGCTCGGGACAGCCTCGATGTCCGGGAACTCGGACATCGCCTTCATGACACCCTCATGCCGGTCGGCATCGGCCGGGTGGCCGATCAGGCCGCGCATGTAGAGGAACTTGCCCTTGCCGCCCATCTGCTCGAACAGCCACTTGGCGCCGGTGTAGCCGTAGCCGACCTGGTCGTTCGACAGGTTGAGGACGTCGGGCTCGGTGACGTAGGCGTCGATCGCGATCATCTTGATGCCGGCCGCCTTGGCTTCCTGGATGGCCGGGTTGAGGGCTTCCTTGTCAAGGGGGTTGAAGACGATCGCGCTGGGGTTCTTGGCGATCAGGTCCCGGAGCTGCTGGAGCTGCGGGTAGGTGTCTTCCTTCTGGTGGATCCAGGTGGCGTCCTTGACCTGGCCCGAGACGAGCGCCTGCGCCACGGCGGTGCAGAGCTGCTCCTCGCGGAAGCCGTTGCCGATGCCGAAGCTGTTCGAGAACCCGAGCGTGTACTCGGCGGCGGCAGCGGACGGCGCCTCGCTCGCCGGCGCAGCGCTCGGCGACGCAGCGGTGCTGCACGCGCCAACGAGCATGGCGACGGCGGCGACGGCGGCGACGCCACGGATGATCCTGGTTCGCTCCACTGACTGCACTCCTCCTTGCGGTCGGGCGCCCCCCAATGGGGCGCCGATCGACCGAGATGCCTTGCGGACAATGCACGGCCGGCTCAGCTTTGTCATCTACCTCCTTGCTGGTCGAGCGCGGGGGCAAGGGCCGCACGCGCCCCGACAGGGCGGGCCCGGTTGGCGGGGCTCATCCGCCGGCGACCTCCGGGTCGACGACGACCGGCTCCCACCGGCCGGACCGCATGGAACGATACGCGGAGTCGAGGATGCAGTTCACGATGTACCCGTCGCGGAGCGTCTCCTGCGGGGCACGGCCGGCGCGGAAGCTCTCGACCACGTCGGCCAGCATGGCGTCGTGGCCGTGGACACGGACCTCGTCCGGGACCGGGAAGACCCAGCCCGTGTCGGCGTCCGCCTTCTCGCCGAGGTAGCCGGCTGGCCGCTCGATGAACGCCCGGATGGTGCCGGTGCCCATGTCGTGGACGATCCGGCCGGCGTCGCCGTAGACCTCGAAGCGGCCCTCCAGGCCGCCCTTGGAGGTCCAGGAGACGTCGCAGGTCGCGGCCCTGCCGTCCTCGAAGCGGATGACCATGACCGCGTTGTCCTCGCCGGTCGTCCGCGCCCCGTGGACGAGCGTCGCGCCCCAGGCGAAGACCTCGGTGGCGGCGAGGTCCTTGCCCAGCAGGTAGCGGGCGACCTCGGTGCCGTGCGAGGCCATGTCGAGCAGCGCGCCGCCGCCGGCCAGCTCCGCGTCCCAGAAGTGGGCGGCGTGGGGCCCGCTGTGCCCCTCGCGGGCCCGGATCGTGGTGACCCGGCCGATGGCGCCGGCATCCACCATCTCCTTCACCCGCATCAGGTCGAGGTTGAAGACGACGTTCTCGAGGTAGGCGCTCCAGACGCCGGCGGCGCGGACGGCGCCGACCATGTCGGCGGCCTCGGCCGCGTTCCGGCCGAGGGGCTTCGTGCAGGCGACGGCCTTGCCCGCCGCCGCCGCCGCCAGCACGGCCTCGCGGTGGAGGTGGTTGGGCAGCGAGACGATGACCAGGTCCACCTCGGGGTCGGCGCAGAGCGCCTCGATCGTGGCGTGAGGCCGGCTGTCGAAGCGGGCCGCGAACGCCTCCCGCCTCTCGGGGCTGGCGTCGGCGTGGGCCACGACACGGGCCTCGGGAACGTAGCGCAGGCCGAGCGTGTGGAACTCGCCGATGAACCCGGCACCCAGCATGCCGACGCCGACGGGTCGCATCAGTAGGTCCCTCCTTCGCCGGGCGCCTCGGGGGCGCCCGGATGGGCGGTCGCGGCGACGGGGGCGGCCCCGGCCTTGCGGGCCCGGAAGTCGTCGAGGATCGTCCTGGTGGCCGTCGCCCCGATTCGGGTCGTCCCCAGGGCCATGACGGCCAGGAGCGCATCGAGCGTCCGCACGCCGCCGGCCGCCTTCACCTGGACGTGGGATGAGGTGTTGGCCCGCATCAGCGCCAGGTCCTCGTGGGTCGCCCCGCCCGGCGCGAAGCCGGTGGAGGTCTTGACGAAGTCGGCCCCGGCCGCCTCGGACAGCCGGCAGGCGCGGACCTTCTCGTCGTCGGTCAGGTAGGCGTTCTCGAAGATGACCTTGACGATCGCCCCGGCGGCGTGGGCGAGCTCGCAGATGGCGGCGATGTCCGCCTGCACCTCGGCGTCGCGGCCCGACTTCAGGGCCGCGATCTCGAGCACCATGTCGAGCTCGACCGCCCCGTCACGCAGGGCCTGCTCGGCCTCGTACACCTTGGTGGCCGTGGTGTGGTTGCCGTGCGGGAAGCCGATGGTCGTGCCGACCACGACGTCGGTGCCGGCCAGCAGCGCCCTCGCCCGGACCACGTCTGCCGGGCGCACGCAGACCGAGGCGACGTCGTACTCGGCGGCCAGCCGGCAGCCATCCTCGATGAAGGCGTCGTCGAGCTCCGGCCGAAGCAGCGAGTGGTCGATCGTCTTGGCGATGTCGCGCTCGGTCAGCCGGCCGAACAGGTCGGCCAGGACCTCCGGGGTCAGCTCCGCCGGCTGGCGCGGGGCCGCGACCTCGGCCCAGGTGCCCCTCGGGACGCTCACTTGACGTACGGCCGCAGCACGTCGCGGGCCAGCAGGAAGCCGCGCTTCACCAGCTCGTCGGATCCCTCCCAGCCACGGTCCTCGTGCTCGATGCAGATGACCCCGTCATAGCCGGCCCGGTAGAGGGCGGCGAAGAATGCCTGCCAGGGCACCTCGCCGAGGCCCGGCAGCCGCGGCACCTGCCAGCCCATGCCGGCCGACATGATGCCCCGCTCGTAGAGGCCGTCGCGGTCGATCATCAGGTCCTTGGCGTGGACGTGGTAGATCCGCGAGCCGAACTCGCGCACGACCCGGGGAATGTCGATCATCTGCCAGACGAGGTGGCTCGGGTCAAGGTTGAGGCCGACCGTCTCGCCGAGCTCCTCGAACATCCAGCGCCAGACGCGCGGCGAGTAGGCGACGTTGTGCCCGCTCGGCCACTCGTCGTAGCTGAAGATCATCGGGCAGTTCTCGATGGCGATCTTCACCCCGGCGTCGGCCGCATGGGCCACGATCGCCGGCCAGACCGCCCGGGCCGCCTCCCAGTTGTCCTCGACGCGCTTCGACCCGTCGGCCCCGATGAAGGTGTTCACGACCGGGACACCCATCAGCCCGGCGGCGGTGATCACCTTCTCGAGGTGGGTGACGACCATCGCCCGGTGCTCGGCGTCGGGGTGGAGCGGGTTCGGGTAGTAGCCCAGGCCGGAGATCGAGAGGCCCTTGGCCGCCAGCTCGTCGACGATCTCCGACCCCCGGCTGGCGGACAGGTCGGTCACGTCGATGTGGCAGATGCCCGCGTAGCGGCGCTGGGCCCCCTCGGACGGCGGCCAGCAGCAGATCTCCAGCGCCTCGAAGCCGTTGGCGGCCGCCCAGTCGGCGACCTCCATCAGCGGCGCCTGCGGGAACGGGGCGGTCAGCAGGCCGAGCTTCATCGCGGTGGGTCCTCCGGGTGCGATCGCGTTCGACGGCGGCTGGTCATGCCGGGCGGGCCACGCTGACCCAACGCCCGGAGCGGGAGCTCTCGAGGATGGCGTCGCCGACGAGCATCTCCTCGTGGCCGTCGACGAACGTGGCGTAGCGGCGGTCGGCCGACGGCGCCCCGGCCAGGACGTCGTCGTAGATCGCGCTGAAGACGGCGCCGAAGGTGTCGGCGAAGCCCTCCACGTGGCCGCCGGGGAGCCGCGCGGCGGCCACGCCGGCCGCGTTCATGAGGGCCGGGTTGCGCAGCAGGATCTCGTTCGGCCGGTCGCGGTGGCCGATCCACAGGTGATCGGGCTGCTCGGAGTCCCAGGCCACGGCCGCGGTCGAGCCGTCGACCTGGTAGGCGAGCCCGTTCTTGCGGCCCGGGCTGAGCTGCGAGATGGCCACGCTGCCGCGCGCCCCGCCCTCGTAGCGGATCAGCACCGTCGCCACGTCCTCGGTGGCGATCTCGACCGGGATCGTCTCGGCGGCGCGCTCGGTCGAGAAGGTCAGGACCTCGCCGGCCGGCTTGCGGCGGACCGGGATGAAGGTGGCGAGGTCGGCCATGACCGCCTCGACCCGGAGGCCGGTGACGAAGCCGGTGAGATCGAGCCAGTGCGAGCCGATGTCCCCCACCGCCCGGAGGACGCCGCCCTGGTCCTTCTCCAGGCGCCAGTTCCAGTCGGTGTCGTACAGCAGCCAGTCCTGGAAGTAGCGCCCCGTCACCAGCCGGACGTCGCCCAGCCCGCCTTCGCGGACGAGGCTCGCCACGTGCTGGTTGAGCGGGTAGAAGCGGATGTTGAAGTTGACCGCGTTGACGAGACCGCTGGCAGCCGCCAGGTCCACCAGCTCGGCCGACTCCGCCGAGGTCATCGCCAGCGGCTTCTCACAGACCACGTGGCGGCCGGCCGCCAGGATCTGCTTGACCTGGGGGTGGTGAAGCTCGTTCGGCGAGGTGACGTGGACGACCTGCACGCTCTCGTCGGCGAGCAGCTCGGCGAGCGCGCTGTAGGCGCGCGGGAGGCCGAGGGCCGCCGCCCGGCGCTCACCCAGCTCCGGGGTCGCCTCGAGCAGGCCGGTGACGCGGACCCCGATCCGGCGCAGCGCCTCGACGTGGACCGTGCCGATGAACCCGCTGCCGATGACGGCGGTGCCGATGTCGCTGCGTCGCGTCATGGCGTGAGCCCGACCTCCCCAACCCCCCGCCTGCTGGCCGACAGGCGGCAGAGTATACGGTGGCTGTCTAGATGGCTAGATGGGTTCCGCGGGCTGCGGCCGGCGGGCCGTGTGGCACCTCGAACAGGGCGCAGCGCCCCTCTGCCAGCCCGACATCGCCTCGTCCAGGCTCTCCCGTCAGCCCGCGACGATCCGGTCGAGGAAATCGCCCGTGCCCGGGTCCTTGAGGATCAGCCTGGCCCGGCCGTCGGGCAGGACCTCCCGCTTGATGACGACCAGGCCCTCGAAGGTCTCCGGCCGGCTGGCGATCCGCGGCACGGTGCCGCCCCGCCACCCGATCAGCTCGACAGGCTCCCAGGCACCGCTCTGCGCCGACCGATAGGCGGCGTCCATGACGGCGTTGACCACGTAGCCGTCGTAGAACGTCTCGCGGGGCGCGGCGCCCCCGTCGAGCGCCTCGAACATGTCGGTGAACATGTCCACGTAGCCGAGCTCGGCCACCTCGTCGCCGACCGGGAAGAGCCAGCCGGCGGCCGTCTCGGCCTTCTCGGCCACGTAGCCCGAGCTGCCGCCGGCGGTGAACATCTCGTAGCCGGTGCGCAGGAAGTGGTTGAGCCAGATCGTGCCGTGGGTGCCGGCGACCTCGTCGCGCAGGTCCATCCCGCCGCGGAACGTCCAGCTCACCTCGAGCTGGCCGATCGCGCCCGACTCGAAGCGGATCAGCGCGATGGCGTTGTCCTCGTCCTCGATCGGGTGGACGAGCGTGTCCGTGTGGCACATCACCTCGAGGGGCCGGTTCCCCTTGCCGACGAAGCTGCGGATGATCTCCACGCAGTGGCAGCCCATGTCGATGATGGCGCCGCCGCCCGTCAGCCGGCCATCCCAGAACCAGGCGCTGTGGGGCCCCGGGTGCGTCTCGCGTGAGCGGACCCAGGTGACGTCTCCCAGCGCGCCCTCCTCCACCGCCTTGATCGCCTTCAGCGTCTTGGGCGTGTAGCAGAGGTCCTCGAGGTAGCCGGCGAAGACCCCGGCCCGCTCGACGGCCTCCAGCATCCGCCGCGCCTCGGCGGCGTTGCGCCCGAGGGGCTTCGTGCAGAGCACGGCCTTGCCGGCGGCGGCCACCGCCTCCACGGCCTCCTCGTGGAGGTAGTTGGGCAGGCCGATCACCACCACGTCGGTCTCGGGATGGCGGATCGCCGCCTCCATGTCGGTGGTGACCTCGGGGATGTCCCAGCGCTCGCCGAAGGCCCTGCCCCGCTCCTCGCTCCGCGCGTAGGCGACGCGGACCCGGTCGCGGCGTCGCTGGCCGTGGAGGGTCATCGTGTAGAAGTTGCCGATAAAGCCGGTGCCGAGCATGGTGATGGCGTGCGACTGCATCTGGCGGGCTCCTGGCGGGCTCCTGGCGGGCTTCTGGGCGGTGCGGGCGATTCTAGGGCCCAGGGCCGCGGGCCGGACGGGGAGGGAGCGCGCCGGCGCGCCCTCGCGGTCGTGCGTTCGAGCGCTCAGGACCCGACGGAGCGGATGCGGTCGGTGCTGAGCGGGATGGCGT
>JAGDMV010000248.1 GCA_017860675.1 Chloroflexota bacterium | reverse complement strand
AGGTCGAGAACTTGAAGCCCTTCTCGAAGTCGAACTTCTCGACCGCCCGGATGAGGCCGATGTTGCCCTCCTGGATCAGGTCCAGGAAGCTCATCCCCCGGCCGATGTACTTCTTGGCAATCGACACGACCAGGCGCAGGTTGGCCGACGTCAGCTGCTCGCGCGCGTCGCGGCCGATGCGCACGATCTCGCCGCGCCGGTGAGCCAGCAGGTCCGCCTCGTGGCCGGCCTCGATCCAGCGCTGCAGGGCCGGGAAGGCGACCTGCTCGCGGGTCCAGTCGTAGATCGCCCGCAGGCCGACGTTGTCGCGCGAGTCGAGATCCCCGTTGTGGACCGACAGGTAGGACCAGTCGAGCAGCTCCAGGAAAGAGTCGGGGTCGAGCCGCTCGTTGTAGGTCGCGACCAGCCGCCGTGCCTCGCGCAGGAGCTGCTTCGTCCCCTCCGACTGGGCATCGCGCCCGGCCTTGATCAGATGGAAGTCGATCGTCGGGACGAGCAGGTCGGCGGCGCCATCCCAGGAGATGCCCTCGCGGACCATGCGATGGGCCTCGTCGCCGAGCGGCAGGCGGTGCTGCGGCTTGGCCGTCCGCGTCTTGTGCTCGGTGTCGTGGAGGGTCCACTCGTGGAGGCTGACCAGCGCCTTCCACGGCTCGTCGACCATCTGCTCGCCGAGCTCGATCGCCTTGGCCAGGACGACCTCCTCCTCGGCCGTCAGCAGGGCGACCTTGCCGATCTCCTTGAGGTACATCCGGACCGGATCGTCGATCCCGATCATGTCGGCCGAGAGGGCTTCGAGCTCCTCGGCCGACGGCTCCTCCAGCGCCTTCTCGTCGAGCTTGGCCGGCTCCTCGCCCTCGACCGCCGGGGCCAGCTCCCCGGCGAAGTCGGCTCCCAGGTCGACCTCCGCCTCGACGAGCTCGGCCGGCGCCGGCTCGACGGCAAGCTCGGCCACGCCCCCCTCGCCGCTCTCGTCGTCGGCGGCGATCGTGGCCAGCCCGTCCAGCCCGTCGCCGGGCGCGTCGTCGTCGTCGGCCAGCCGGGCGATAGCGTCACCGGCCCCGCCCCCGGCCTCGATCTCGGCCAGCGAGGCGGGCGCCGTCCGGGTCCTGCGCGGCGGTCGCCCGGCGATCACCGCCTCCACCAGCTGCTCGTCCAACGGGTCCCTGGTCATCGTGCTCCTCCGGCTGGTCGCGCGAGAAGGCTCGCCTGCTCGATCCGGCGGTGGAGCGAGAGGCGCGCCTCGTTGTGGTCGTGTTCACGCGCCATCAGGCGCTCGATCGATTCGCGGTCGGCCGCGCGCTCGGCCTCGGCGAGCTCCGCCCGGGTCCAGCGCGCCTCGTCCTCCAGCCGATCGAGGGCCAGGCGGAGGAGGCACTGCTCGATCCCCTGGCCGGCGACGGCCGGGTCGGCGGCAAGCGCCCGCGGGTCGTACAGGGCCCGGAGCAGGGCCTGGGTCTCCGGGTCTGGCGAGAGCCGGCGGTCCAGCTCGCTGACCGAGAACGCCCCCAGCTCCGCCCGCTGGGCCAGCACCGCCGACCACAGCTCGCGGGCCGGCGTGGACGGCAGGTCGGCCGGGGTCAGCCGCTCGGCGGTCGGCTCCTGGGTCTCCGGCACGAGCAGGAGGAAGCGGAGCAGGTCGCGCTCCACCGGGGTGATGGCGCGCAGCACTGCCCGGGGGTCGAACGCGTCGGGCGACGCGAGGACCGCGTCGGCGGTGATCCGGCCGGGCGCCCCGACCGCGGTCGCGTCCCACGCCGAGCCGGACGCGGAGGCGGTGGCGGCCGAGGCGGCCAGCCGGCGGCCCGGCCGCGGCGTCCCGGCCAGCGCCTCGAGCAGGACCCGCTCCTCCACCCCGGACACCTGGCGAACGCGGCCGAGGTAGCCGTCGCGGAGGACCGGGTCGCGGACCGCCCGGAGGGTCGGCACGAGGGCCGCCACGAAGCGCGAGCGCCCGCCGGTGGTGCGCAGGTCGGCGTCGCGGGCGTGGAGGTCGACCAGCGCCTCGACGATCGGCAGGGCGGTCCGGACCGACTCGCGCCAGGCGTCGGGCGCGTCGCGGATGACCTCGTCGGGGTCCCTGCCCTCCGGCAGCCGGACCACCCGGACCTCGTCGAGCGAGACGCCAGTGTCGGCCGCAGCCAGCTCCCGGGTGAGGGCGCCCAGGGCGGTGACGCCGAGCGTCCCTGCCCGCTCCCCGGCCGGGTCGACGTCGTAGGCGAGGGCCACCGTCCGCGGTGAGTAGCGGGTGAGGAGCGCGACCTGGCCGGGGGTGAGCGCCGTGCCGAGCGAGGCGACGACGTTGTCGAAGCCGGCCTGGTGGGCCATGAGCGCGTCGGTGTAGCCCTCGACGATGACCGCCGTGCCGGTCCGCCGGATCGGCCCCTTCGCCCGGTCGACGAGGTAGAGGGTGCGGCTCTTGTCGAACAGGATCGTGGCCGGCGAGTTCAGGTACTTGGGCCCCCGGTCGGCTCCACCCCCGCCGCCGGCCGTCCCCCGGGCACCCGCGGCGGGCTCGGCACCCGCGTCCGAGCCGGCTCCGGCCGCGCCGTCTTCCCCGGGGAGGATCCGCCCGCCGAGGCCAGTGGCGTTGCCGGTCGCGTCCCGGATCGGGAAGGTGATCCGCTCCCGGAACTTGTCGTAGGCGCTGCCCCCGCCGGAGCGGCGCGGGGCGGCCAGGCCGACCTCGACCAGCTCGGCCGCGGCGATGTCGCGGCGACGGGCGAGGTTCGTCACCAGGGCGTCCCAGCCGGCCGGCGCCCAGCCGATGCCGAAGCGCTCGATCGTCTCGTCGAGGAAGCCCCGGCCGCGGAGGTAG
>JAGDMV010000090.1 GCA_017860675.1 Chloroflexota bacterium | reverse complement strand
GGCTTGCGGCGGCGGTGCGGCTGTCGGTTGGGCCGGTGATCGAGGGCGGGCCGCGGCCCGCAGCGTTGCGCGAGGAGACGGAGACAGCCGGCGAGGCGGGCCGCATCGGCAGGGCGAACGAAACCGGCGACACCGGCGCAGGCGAGGACACGGGGGGCGCCGCATCCACGCCCTCGCCCGGCTCGGATCGGATAACGGATGACCAGGCGGCCGCGGCCGCCTTCGTGGCGGCGGCGCTGCCGCCCCGCCCGGCGACGTGGGCGGCGCTGCTGGGCTGGCTCGCGGCGGACGCGATGGCCGGGGTGCTCGCGCCCGACGCCGATCGAGGGCACGGCTGGTTCGACCGCCTCAACCTCGCCCGGCCATTCGCCGACGCGGCCCGCGGTCTGGGGTTGGACGAGGCGGCTGCATGGTGGTCGGTCGAGACCGTGCGTCACCTGCTCGCGCGTCCCGGCGAGGCGGCGCTCGCGGCCCCGGAGGCCGAGCGTCCGGGACGCCTCGTCCGGGCCTGGTTCGCGGACGAGGAGCTCGCTCGCTGGCTGGGTGTCAACCGCTACGAAGGGGTGGCCTACATCAACCGCGAGGCATTCGGGGAGGCGCTCGGCTGGATGGCGGTGGTCGTGGGGGTGGCCGGCGACGCCGACACATCCGACCCGGACGCACCCGGCATGCGCGCCCTCGTCGAGGCGTGGCGGCTCGCGGTCGGGCTCGCGGCGGACGCCTCGGAGGCCGGCTACCGGGTCGGCCGGCTCGTCGAGCTCGCCGGGCGCACCTCCCGGTGACGACTCCCCGGGAAGTGGGGGCGACGCCTGCTCCCTTCCCGTACGGCGCGACCTCGATGACGGCACCGCTGCGCACGGCGCTCGTCCAGCGACCGGGCGCGGCGTTCGGCCGGGCCTTCGACGATCCTGCCACGGGCTTCCTCCACCCGGTCGACCTGCCCGCAGCACAGCGCGAGCATGACTCGCTGGTGGCCGAGCTCGTGCGTCTCGGTGTCGTGGTGCATGACCTCGGCGCCGGCGATGCTCCGTACCCCGACCTCGTCTACCTGTTCGATCCGCTCCTGGTGACCGACCGTGGGTCGATCGCCCTCCGCTCGGGCAAGCCGGGCCGGCAGGGCGAGGCCGCCCTCGTGGAGGCGTGGACGGCCGCCCGCGGCATCCCCGTCCTCGGCCATGTCGAGGAGCCCGGCACGATCGACGGCGGCGACACCTTCTGGCTCCGGCGGGACCTCCTCTGCACCGGCCGGACGCTGCGCACGAACGACGCCGGGATCGCCCGGCTAGGGAACCTCGCCCGGGTCGCGCCGCGCGTCTTCGACGTCCCCTACTGGCGCGGCCCGGCCGAGCTGGTCCACCTCCTCTCGGTCATCTCGCCGGTGGCAGACGACCTCGCGGTTGTGTTCGAGCCACTGCTGCCGGCCGGCCTGTGGACCCTGCTGGCCGACCTCGGGGTCCGGACGATCGCGGTGCCCGAGGACGAGTACGCGTCGCTCGGCTGCAACGTGCTCGCGGTGCGGCCCGGCGTGTGCATCGTCGCCGAGGGCAACCCGGCCACCCGGCGGCGCCTCGAAGCGGCTGGCTGCGAGGTCCACCCGGTGCCGCTCGACGAGGTGGGGCGGAACGGCTCGGGCGGCCCGACCTGCCTCGTCCGCCCGATCCTGCGCACTTGAGGTCGGGCCGACGTCGCCGGAGTAGGCTGTGGCCACGCAATCGCCGGTGCGCGCCGCCGGCACGCGGCGCCTGCTCCCCAGGAGGGATCGGATGAAGATCGAGGATCTCGAGGGCGTCGGCCCAGTCTATGCGGCGAAGCTCCAGGCGGCCGGCGTCAGGACGACGGACGACCTGCTCGAGAAGGCGGGGCCTGCCCAGGGCCGCGAGGCGCTGGCGGCGGCGACGGAGATCAGCCCCAAGCTGCTGCTCGAGTGGGCCAACCACGCCGACCTGTACCGGATCAAGGGCGTCGGCTCGGAGTACGCCGACATGCTCGAGCAGTGCGGCGTCGACTCGTGCCCCGAGCTGGCACGCCGCAACGCGGCCAACCTGGCCGTGACGATGGTCGAAGCGAACGCCGCCCGCGGGTTCGTCCGCCGCGTGCCGAGCGAGGCGGTCATCGCCGACTGGATCGAGCAGGCGAAGAAGCTGCCGAAGGTCGTCAGCCACTGACGAGCGCGGCGAGCGCGGCCACCCACCCGGGGTCGAGCCGCGCCAGCCGCTTCCTTGCCAGGTTCCACGCACGATCCGGCGCAGGCCGGGACGGCCGCGCGGCGCTGCCACGCGATCGGGGCCCGCCAGCCGGCCGCGTCACCTCACACTGGCCCTCGCTGGTCCGCGTCGGAGACGGGCAGGACCGTCCCGCCCTCTTCCCGGGCAGGGCCCTGCCGCCGTCGCCGGCGACGACGGGTGGCCAGCAGCACACCGAGCAGCCCGAGGACGAGCAGCGCGGTTGCCACCACGCCGGCGACAATGGCCGCGGTCAACCGGTCGCGGCCCCGGGACGCGGCCGCGACGAGCGCTTCGTGCGCCCTGACCGAGAGCTGCGACGCCGCGTCGATGTCACCCGCCGCGAGCGACTCGACCGCCTCGGTGACGAGCTCGCCCGGCTCTGGCGCGCCGAGCAGGCCAACCTCGGTCTCCAGGTCGCGCTCCTCGGCGACGTCGGCCCGGGCCGCCTGGACCTCGGCGGCGACGTCGCCCTGCTGGCGGGCAAGGTCGGCGGCGCTGTCGAGCTGGCCGGCATTCCTCGCCGCCTCGAACAGCGCCCCGACCGCCTGCTCCGACAGCTGCAGGTCACCGGCCTTCCGCCGTGCCACGTCCACGGCGACGAGGACCGCGGCG
The DNA here is from genome assembly GCA_017860675.1 of Chloroflexota bacterium. GTDB lineage: Bacteria > Chloroflexota > Limnocylindria > Limnocylindrales > CSP1-4 > CTSoil-043. Next base: position 4,426 of record JAGDMV010000090.1, on the reverse strand, counting down.
GCCGAGTCGAGCGCGGCGGTGGCCGCCCCGAAGTCCCAGGCCGCCATCTCCCGGTCGACGGCCGGCGGCAGCGACCAGTCGCCGGCCGCCTCCCTGATCTCGAGGTAGCGGGCGCGGGTGGCCGAGCGCCGCTCGAGCTCGACCGAGTCTGTCGCCACCCCGAACTCGAGGAGCAGGTCGGCGGCCAGGTCGGCGCTCTCGCCGGCCGGCTCGAACCCGAGGACGTCGGCCAGGTCGAGCCAGCGACGCCAGTCGATCCGGCCGGCGGAAGGCGAGTCTGCCTCCGGGTAGAGGCGGACCCCGCGCTTCGCGCCGTCGAGCACGGCCCTGAGCCGGTCGGGGCCGATGGCGTCGGCCACCCGGGTGATCACCCAGCACGAGGCGGCGTAGTCGAACTCGACCACGGCCCGGTCCTGATCGGTCGACCGCGGCGAGAGGTACTGCCAGTCGCCGAGCCGGGCCTCCGCGCCGCCCGGGGCCGGCCCCGGGTCGCTGCAGGCGTAGGCGGGGGCGATGCCGCTCGCCGCCTCGGCATAGCCGGCATGGCCCTCCGCCAGCCATGTCTCGGCGAAGAGGGTGTCGTTGAACCAGGTGTGCGACAGCTCGTGGGTGATGGTGGCCGGGTCGAGGAACTCGCTCAGGCGGATCCCCTCCGACCCGTACCAGCCGGCGTAATCGCCGAGCTGCTGCTGGGCGACCTCGCGAAGCTCCAGCCGCCCGGGGCCCTCGGCGAAGGTGAACCCCGTCAGCTGCTCCAGGGCCGGCATCGCCCGCTCCACCGTGCCCTCGACCGTGGCCCGCCACTCCGGGTCTTCCGGCCAGGAGGCGAGATCGACCGTGCGGCCCGCCGCCGTCACCGGCGTGCGCTGGTAGCCGTCGGGGTTCACGCCCTCCAGGCAGGCCCAGAAGGCGTACGGGTCGGCGAGGTTCCCGCTCCGGTACTCGACCGCGTCGCCGGCGGCGACCCGCTCCAGGTCGGCGCCCGTGGTGGACACCTCGTAGGCGGCCGGCAGGATGACCCGGACCGATCCGCCGTCGGGTCCGTTGGCCACCACGCAGAAGCTGGCGTACGCACGGCCCGCCCGCGTCCAACCCTGCGAGCGCGGCGCCTCGCCCCGGATGTGGTAGGTCAGCCTGACCCGCCTCGTCTGGCCGTAGAAGGTTGACGGCAGACTCACCCGCGCCACCCGGTACCCGTTTGTCGGCGCGTCCAGCTGGACGGATGCCCGCCTGCCGTCCACCGTCGCCCGGACCGCGCGGGCGTCCTCCTCGATCGCGAGCCGCGCCCGGTTCACGTAGTAGCGAACGGTTCGCGAGCATGTGGCGGGCGCGCCGCCCGGGCACTGGTAGGACTCGGTCCGGTCCGCCTTGCGGTTCGTCACCCGCAGGTCGATGGTGATGCGGACCAGGCCCTCGTCGGGCACGAGCCGGTAGGTCGTCGCGGCGACCTCGCTGATTCCGTCATCGGCGGCATGCGCGGGCGCGGGCCCCGCCGGCGGCGCCACCAGCAACAGGGTGCCGAGGAGCAGGGCGGCGGCGAGCGGTCGCACGTTCCGCATGCCGACATCATGCCCCACGCGGGGCGACAGCCTGGCATCGCGACAGTTCGACGGTCGAATTCCGGTGGAGGCGGCGCGGCGGGGCGGCTACAGTGCCCAGGTGAGCCTGACGACCAGCCCCCTCCCCGACCCCGCCGACATGTACCGCGCCCTCGTGGAGCGCGACACCTCCTACGAGGGAGTCTTCGTGGCCGGCGTCCGCTCGACGGGGGTCTTCTGCCGGCCCGGCTGTCCAGCGCGCCGGCCCCGCGAGGACCGGGTCGAGTTCTTCGCCGGGGCCCGCGCCGCGCTCGTCGCCGGCTACCGGCCCTGCCTCCGCTGCCGGCCGCTCGAGCCTGCCGGGGCGAGCCCGGCCTGGCTTGTGCCGCTGCTGGAGGCCATCGAAGCCCAGCCCGCCCGGGCCTGGCGCGATGCCGACCTGCGGACGTTCGGCCTCGAGCCGGGACGCGTCCGGCGCTGGTTCCGGGCCCAGCACGGGATGACCTTCCAGGCATATGCCCGCAGCCGCCGGCTCGGGGCTGCGCACGTGGCGATGCGCGACGGCTCGGCGATGGTCGACGTCGGCCTGGACCACGGCTGGGAGTCGCTGTCGGGCTTCCGCGAGGCCTTTGGCCGGTTGGCCGGCGAGCCGCCGGGTCGCGGCCGGGCGCGAATGCCGATCCACCTCGGCCGGCTGCTGACCCCGCTCGGGCCGATGGTCGCGGCGGCCACCGACGACGGCATCTGCCTGCTCGAGTTCGCCGACCGCGTCGAGCTCCCGCTCCAGCTCCGCCGCCTGGCCCGGTTCGTCGGCGGCGTGGCGTCCCCGGGCGGGCATCCCCACCTGGCGATGCTCGAGCGCGAGCTGGCCAGCTACTTCGCCGGGCGGCAGCACGGCTTCTCCACCCCGCTGGTGCTGGCCGGGACGCCCTTCCAGGAGGCGGCCTGGCGTTGGCTGCTCGAGATCCCCGCCGGCGAGACGCGTTCCTACGCCGACGGCGCCGCGGCGATCGGCCGGCCGCGGGCCGTCCGCGCGCTGGCCGGGGCGGTAAGCGACAACCGGCTGGCGATCCTGGTCCCCTGCCACCGGGTGATCGGCACCGACGGGCGGCTCGCCGGCTACGGTGGGGGCCTGTGGCGGAAGCGCCGGCTGCTGGAGCTCGAGGGGGCAAAGGGTCGCTGACCGACTCGGTGCGAACGCCGGCCTAGCGGGTCGTGCGCCGGATCGGCCCCCTGTTGCCGAGGGTGTCCACCGCCCGGACGATCACCGTCACCCGTGCCGTCCGGCTGGTGACCGGCAGCGCCAGCCCGGTGGCCGTCGTGCGAGCGGCGACCAGGCGCCAGTGGCTGCCGTTGACGGTGACCCAGACGGTGTAGTAGGCGACGCCGTGAGCGTCGCGGGCCGGGCTCCAGCGCGCCCGCCACGAGCGGGACGTGGAGCTGTACCAGAGGCTGGGGCTGGCCGGGAGGACGGGCCCGGTGCGGTCGATGACGACCGTCGTGTATCTCGCGGCCGAGCGGGTGCCGCCCTCGTCGCGCACCTGCGCGTACACCCGATGCGTGCCATCCCTGAGCGTGGACGGGAGGGAGAAGGGGATCGTCGGGACAACGGTCTGGCCGGCCGCGTTGACGACGGGAACGGGCAGGGGCAGCCAGGAGCCCCACGTCCTGCCGTCACGGCCCAGGCGGACCTGGGTGACGAGGCGGCTGCCGGCCGTCGCCCGCACGGCGACACCGGTGCTCCTGGCATTGGTCAGCTTTGGCGTCGCGCCAATGCTCGATATCCGCGGCGGCCCGAACATCGTCTTGAGCAATCCCCAGTAGCCGCTGGCGCCGCGGTCGTAGCCCAGCGCCCAGATCCCCACGCCGGCCAGCCCGCGATCGATTGCCAGCTGGTACTTCGGCCGGAGCGAGCGGGGCGTGTCGTAGAAGACCTGCCGCCATGTCGACGCCGCCCGGTCGTAGTAGGCGAACCAGCTGACCGACTCGATCGGCTCGTACCGGAGGGTTGCCTTGACCGATGCCGGCATGTCCAGGTGGCGGAACAGGAACCAGCTCGAGCCGCCGGCCGTCCGAGGCGCCCCGAGCACGGCCGAGCTGGTCGGCCAGCTCATGCCCGAGTACGGCAGCCCGAGCAGCACGCGGCCCATCGGGACGCCCTCGGCCGCGTACGTGTCGAGCGTCCAGCGCAGGTCCAGGCCGCGCGGCGAGCCGCGCGAGTCGAGCGGGGCGATCGCGCCCGGGTTCGAGCCGGCCGACCTGTACGAGTAGCCCATGATGAAGATGCGGTCGGCGCCATTGATCGCAGCGCGCCGGGCCATCCAGGCGCCCGATAGGGCGCCATTCGTCGCTACCGACACGGTGGCCCGCGGGTTGTCCGCCCGGAGAGCAGCGCGCAGGCGACCGACGAACTGCCCGTACGCCACGAACCACTCGTTCTTGAGGCTCTCGACGTCGACGTTCACTCCGTCGGCCCCCACGGCCCGGACCAGGGCGCGCAGCGCGGCGATCGTGGTCGCCTGGCGGGCCTGGTTGGCGAAGAACGAGCTGTTCTTCGTCAGGCCGAAGCTGGTGAAGGTGATCTCGACCCGGACGCCTCGGCCGTGGGCCGCGGCGATCAGCGCCCTGCCGATCGAGCCGGTGATCGCCCGGTAGCCGGCCAGGGTGTGGTCCAGGGCGCCGGTGCCGTCCTGGGTCACCGAGAAGAGAGACAGGATCGAGAGCGCGTTCCAGTCGATGTACTCGAGCGTGGCGCTGTTCATCTGCCAGTACGGCAGGTAGCCATAGACGTCGCGGGAGAGGTGACTGGTCATCGGCGATTCCGGGCTGCCGATGGCCGGGCTGGGCGAGGGAGTGACGCTCGGGGAGGGCGTCGGCGACGGCGAGGG
>JAGDMV010000247.1 GCA_017860675.1 Chloroflexota bacterium | reverse complement strand
GTCGCCGACCTTGTCGAGGTCGCGGACGGTGGCGGCCACGGTGTTGGTCAGGCGGTAGCCGACCAGGCGCGGGGCGGCGCCGCTGTTCGAGTAGTCGTAGACGGGCTGGAGCGAGAGGTTGGCGGTCTGGATGTCCTTCTCGGCGATGCCGGCGGCCTTGAGGGCGGCGATCACCCGGTTCATCTGGGCGGCGGCCACGGCCCGCGCGTCCTTGACCTTCGGCCGGGTGACGTCCACCCCGAGGCGGAGGTCGACGACATCGGGAACGATTGACGCGGCCGGTGCCCGACACCGAGATCGTCCGGTCGGGCTCGCGCTCGGTCTCCTGGGCCAGGGCGGGCCTGGGTCCCAGGGCGGGAGCCAGGTTGGCCCCGACGATCAGCCCGGCGAGGATGCCGGCGCTGAGCAGGCCGAGCCGGGCGGAGGGCAGCGGGATGGTGACGCTGCGGGAAGACATCGGGTGCTCCTTCGGGCAGTTCGCCCGGCGGCTGCCGGGCCGGTGGTGGTGCTGTGAGCCCCCGACGCGGCGGCTGGACCGACGGTTCCCGCGCGCGGTGCCTGGAGGCGCCGCAGCCAGGGTGTCCGGCCGTGTGCGTCCGGCCGTGTGCGTCCGCCCGTCCCGCTCCCGCACGCCCGCATAGGATTCCCGCGTGGGCGAGCGGCTTGAGCGACGCATCAGGTGGCGGTCGGGCGGCGCCGTCGCCTCGATCCGGCGCCACGTCGGCCTGGACTCGCCCGACCGGCGGATCCGCCTGCTGGGCGCGCTGGCGCTCCTCGGCGCGGCGGCCGGGCTCGCCGCCTTCGGCTTCTACCTCGTGCGCGACACGCTCATCGATGTCAACGCCTACTGGGAGGCCGGCGCGCGCCTCAACGCCGGGGAGCCGCTCTACCCGGAGGGGGCGGATCCCGACGTCGCCTCTTTCTACCGTTACCCGCCGCTGCTGGCCATCCTCTTCCGGCCGCTCGCCCTGCTGCCGTTCCCCGTGGCGGCCGTGATCTGGGAGACACTCGTGGTCGCGTCGCTGGTCCTCACGGTCCGCAGGCTCGGCATCGACCGTATCAGCACCTGGCAGGCCGTCGGGATCCTCGGGGTGGCGATCGGCTGGGCGGTCGCGATCGGGCAGGCGCAGGTGGTCGTCACCTGGCTGGTGACCCTCGGCAGCCCGTGGGCCGTCGCGCTCGCCGGCAACCTGAAGGTCTTCCCATGGCTCGTCGCCCTGTTCTGGCTCGGGCGGGGTGACTGGCGGGCGGTCGGCCTGTTCACCGCCTGGACGGCCGGGCTCCTCGCCTTCCAGCTGGTGCTCGAGCCGGCCAACACGGTCGCGTTCTTCCAGTCGCTCACCCTGGACCAGGTGGGCGAGGTTGAGAACCTGTCGCCCTACGGGATCTCGCCCGTCCTCTGGGCGGTCCTCGCCGTGGCCGGCTTCGTGGCGGTGCTCGCCCTGGCGCGGACGCGCTGGGGCTGGGCGACCGCCGTCGCCTACAGCGTGCTGGTCGTGCCGCGGCTCATGACCTACATGCTGATGACGCTCCTCGCCGCGCTGCGGGCACCCGGGCCGGCGCAGGACCAGGCGCGTGCGGGCGCGCCTGTCGCACCGGCGCGGGAGTAGCCGGGGCGCCGCCGGCCAGGGCGCTACAGGGCAAGCGGATCCGGCAGGCTCGCGTCCACGCCCAGGTCGCCGATCGCCGCGAGAACCACGGCCCGGTCGAGCTCGCCTCGGTCGGCGAGCGCCGCCAGGGCGGCCAGCGCGATGTGCGGCGGGTCGATGCCGAACAGCGCCCGCAGGGCTTCCCGCGTATCGCTCCGGCCGAAGCCCTCGGTGCCGAGGGCAACGTAGCCGGCGGGCAGCCAGCGGCCGAGCAGGTCGGGCAGGGCGGCCATCCAGTCCGAGGCGATGACCACCGGCCCGCCGTCGGTCCCGAGCACCTGGCGCACGTAGGGCACGCGGGGCGGCTCGGCCGGGTGGAGCCGGTTCCAGCGCTCCACCTCGAGCGCGTCGAGGCGGAGCTGCTGCCACGAGGTGGCCGAGTAGACCTCGGCCGCGATCCCGTGGCGCTCGGCCAGGAGCGCGGCAGCTGCCCGGACCTGCTCGAGGATCGAGCCCGAGCCGACCAGGCGCACGCGGCCCTTCGCTCCGCCGGCGATCTCGGGGGCAGCGGCGAACCGGTACAGGCCGCGGACGATCCCGTCGCCGGCCCCCTCGGGACGCGGCGGCTGCGGGTAGTTCTCGTTGTAGACGGTCACGTAGTAGTACGTGTCCTCGCCGGGCTCGCCGTACATCCGCCGGATCCCGTCGCGGACGATCGCCGCCAGCTCGAAGGCGTAGGCCGGGTCGTAGGCTCGCACCGGCGGGATCGTCGCGGCCAGCAGCTGGCTGTGGCCGTCCTCGTGCTGGAGGCCCTCGCCGTTCAGGGTCGTCCTGCCGGCGGTCGCCCCGATCATGAAGCCCCGTCCACGGGCGTCGGCAAGGGCCCACGCCTCGTCGCCGGTCCGCTGGAAGCCGAACATCGAGTAGAAGATGTAGAAGGGGATCATCGCCTCGCCGTGGGTGGCGTACGAGGTGGCGGCCGCCTGGAGGCTGGCCATCGAGCCCGCCTCGGTGATCCCCTCCTCCAGCACCTGCCCGTCCTCGGCCTCGCGGTAGGACAGGACGAGGTCCGAGTCGACCGGCTCGTAACGCTGGCCGTACGGCGCGTAGATGCCGACCTCCTTGAACAGCGGCTCCAGGCCGAACGTCCGCGCCTCGTCGGGCACGATCGGCACCACCCGCCGGCCGAGCGACCGGTCGCGGATCAGGTTGCGGAGGAGCTTGGCGAGGGCCATCGTCGTGCTGACCGGGGTGCTGCTGCCAGCGTCGAACTCGGCATCGACGGCGGCCGGTGGAGGCGGCAGCGGCCGAGCCCGCACGACCCGGCGCGG
>JAGDMV010000246.1 GCA_017860675.1 Chloroflexota bacterium | reverse complement strand
GCCGGGTCCGAGGCCGGGTCCCAGAGCCGCGTGTCCAGGCCGTTGAGGATCCCGACGAAGCGGTCGCCCCGGACCCGCAGCTCGGCGTCCAGCCCCATCCCCTGGTCCGGGCCGAGGATCTCGCGAGCGTAGCCCGGGCTCACCGTGGTGACGATCTCGGCCCGCCGTACACCCTCGGCCAGGAGGTCCAGCCCCCACGTGTCGCCCAGCGTCTCACCCGCCAGTCCGAGGCCGAGGCCGACCAGGCGGTCCCGCGCGATCCAGCCGTGGAAGGCGGGGTTGTGGACTGTCAGGACGGCCGCCGCACGGCCGACGACCGGGTCGGTCGCGAGGGCAAGATCGCGCTGCAGCACGGCCGGGCAGGCGTGCCAGTCGTGCAGCGCGAGGACGTCCACCGGCCTCCCCTCGTCGCGGCGGGTCTCCAGGGCGGCCCGGCAGAGGAGCCCGAAGCGCCACGCGTTGTCGCTGAAGTCGCCCGCCGCGTCGCCGTAGTAGCCGTCCCGGTCGTAGGCCTCGGGCACGTCGACGAGCCGCAGCCGGTAACCGTCGGCAATCGCCGTGAGGATTGGGATGTCGCGACGGCCGTCCGCAGCGAACGGATCCGGCACCCGGACCAGGCGGACAGCGGCCGCGACCCCCGCCGCCAGCCGCACGTCGCGGTAGCGCGGCAGGAACACCTCCACCGGCTCGGACAGGGCATGGGGCACGTGGCCGAGGGCGCGGGCGAGCGCGTCGACGACGTCGGCCAGGCCGCCGGTCTTGGCGAACGGCTCGCACTCGGCGGCGATGAACACGACACGCACGGAGCGCATCGTACCGGCCGCGAGACCCACGCGGCGCGTCCGTGGCGCGATCGCGCGGGCGGTATCATCGCCCGGTCATGGAACCCCTCGTCCGGGTGCCGGTCCTGCCCGGGGCACCCTTCCGCCTCCCACCCCAGTTCGAGGGCCTGCGCAGCCTCGCCTACAACCTGTGGTGGACCTGGCACCCGCGGGCGGCCCTGCTCTTCGCCCGGATCGACGGCAACGCCTGGTCGCGCTACCGGAACCCGATCACGCTGCTGCAGGGCGCGATCGACTGGCAGTCGCTCCTGGACGACCCGATGTTCATCGCCGAGTACCACTCGGTGCTCGACGACTTCGAGCGCTACATGGCCCGCGGCGCCGATTCCTGGTTCCTCCGCGCCCACGGGGGCGTGCTGGACGGGCCGATCGCCTACTTCTGCGCCGAGTACGGCTTCCACGAGTCCTTTGGGATCTACTCGGGCGGCCTCGGGATCCTTGCCGGCGACACGGCCAAGGCGGCCTCGGACATGGCGATGCCCTTCGTCGGCGTCGGCCTCCTCTACCGCAAGGGCTACTTCCGCCAGACGATCGACGCCGACGGCCACCAGGAGCACGGCTACCCGGACTTCGACCTTGCCCGCCTGCCGGCCCTCCGGGCGGCCGATCGCTACGGCGACCCGCTGACGGTCGACCTCGAGCTGCCCGGGCGCACCGTCAGGGCCGGGGTCCACTGCGTCCAGGCCGGCCGTGTCCCGATCCTGCTGCTCGACACCGACATCGCCGACAACGACGACGCCGACCGGCCGATCACCCACATCCTCTACGTCCGCGGCCGCGAGATGCGCCTCCACCAGGAGCTCGTCCTCGGCGTCGGCGGGGTCCGCGCCCTGCGCGCCCTCGACATCAGGCCCGCGGTCTGGCATCTCAACGAGGGCCACTCCGCGTTCCTCCTGGTCGAGCGGGCGCGCGAGCTCGTTGCCGATGGCGTGCCGCTGGAGGACGCCCTGGCCGCCGTGCGGCAGCGCTCGGTGTTCTCGATCCACACCCCGGTCTCGGCCGGCAACGAGCGCTTCGATGCCGGGCTCGTGGCCCGCGTGGCGGGCCCGCTCGGCGAGGGCGCCGGCCGCGACGGGTCGGGTGGGGTGCCGATCGCCCGCGTCCTGGAGCTCGGCATCGGTTCCGACGGCAACACCGGCGAGTTCGACATGACGGCCTTCAGCCTGCGCCTGACCAACGGCGCCAACGCCGTGAGCCAGCTGCACGCGGTTACCGCCAACAACACCTGGGAGCAGGTCCTCGGCTCGCGCTCGATCCTCGGCATCACCAACGGCATCCACACCCCGACCTGGGTCGGGCGCTCGATGCGCGAGCTGTACCAGCGCTACCTCGACGCCGACCTCGACGACCTGGACGGCCCGGCCGATGGCAGCCGCTTCTGGGAGCGGGTCGGCCGCATCCCGGACCGCGAGCTGTGGGAGGCACACCAGCACCAGCAGCTGGAGCTGGCGATCTACGCCCGGGCCAGGCTGCGGGCCCAGCTCGCCCGCCACGGCGAGGCGCCCTCGGTCCTGACCGAGCTGTCCGAGGCTCTCGACCCCGAGATCCTGTGCATCGGCTTCGCCCGCCGCTTCGCCACCTACAAGCGGGCCGCCCTGCTCTTCACCGACATGGCCCGGCTGACCCGGCTCGTCTGGGACGAGCGGCGGCCGGTCCAGTTCGTCTTCGCCGGCAAGGCACACCCGGCCGACCGGCCCGGCCAGCAGGTCATCCAGTCGATCTTCGCCCGCAGCCGCTCGCCCGAGCTGCGCGGCCGGGTCTTCGTCCTCGAGGACTACGACATGCGGACGGCCAAGCTCCTCGTCCGCGG
>JAGDMV010000089.1 GCA_017860675.1 Chloroflexota bacterium | reverse complement strand
AGCTCCTTCTCGCGCTCCATCCCGCCCACGGACTCCCACAGGTCGCGGGGCAGGACGCGCCCGCCGAGCTGGGCGAGCGAGGTCAGCTCCTCGCGCTGCACGGGGATGTGCCGCTCGAAGTAGCGCAGGCTCTTCTTCATCCGGAAGCCACGGTCGAGCAGCGCCTCGACCCGCGTCTCGTTCTGGGGCATGAGCGCCGACAGCTTCGTGACGGTCGCGCCAGTCGTCGGCCTCGGCGAGGAAGATGACCCAGCCCTGGTTGTGCGCCGCCCGCCCCACGGCCGCGCCGATGACTTCCTCGCCGTGGGTGGCCACGATGGCGTGGTCCTTCTCGCACGAGGCGAGCACCTCGGAGAGCGCGTACACGGGCTCGACGTTCGACGCCTTCAGCGTCTCCCAGAGGTGCAGGATGCCGTCGATGTCGTCCGCGTGGAACTCGCGGAGCCGCCAGGCTGTCATGGATGCCTCCCAGGCGGAGATCCCGCCAAGCAGGTCGAGGCGCCCCTCCGGCGGGGCGTCCGACGAGGGACGGAGGGTACTAGCGTCGGGCCGAACTGGCTCGGAACGGGCTCCGCTGGCCGATTCGGGACCGTCGAGCCTCCAGGGACTGCCGACCTACGGCCTGGTGGCCCGTGCGTGGCCACTCGCGCAGGCCCAGGCGTCCACGTCCGACCAGCGCCAGAAGGGGACCTCCCTGGGGTCAGGCGAGCGGCTGTCGATGTGCCCGAGCGGAGCCGGGAAGCCAGCGCGGGACATCAGCTCCCGCACGTGCTCGCGGGAGATCCCCAGCCGGCGCGCCACCTCTGCGTCGGTGACGAGCCTGTCCGCTACTCCGCCGCACATGCCAGACCCCGTCTGCGTAGCTCCGTCGCCGGGGAGCATCGCACACCTTCGCGGACGGTTCGGACAACGGCGAGCCCGGTCACTCCTCCGCCTCCACCGGGAACGCGGCGGCCGCGGGCTCGACGGCGGCCCGGCGGCCCTCCACGTCGACGCTCGGCAGCAGGCGGTCGAGCCAGCCGGGGAGCCACCAGGCCGCCCGCCCGAGGAGCGCCATCGCCGCCGGCACGATCGTGAGGCGAACGACGAACGCATCCAGCAGGACCGCCACGGCGAGCGCGAAGCCGGCCGACTTGACGAGCGGGTCGGGCGAGAGGATGAAGCCAGCGAAGACCGAGATCATGATGATCGCGGCCGCCGCGACCACCTTCGCGCCGTGCGCGAAGCCGGTGACGACAGAGGCCTTCGGGTCCGCGCCCAGCGCATGCTCCTCGCGCATCCGGGTGACGAGGAACACCTCGTAGTCCATCGCCAGCCCGAAGACCACGGCGACGATGAGCATCGGCAGCAGGCTCAGGATCGGCCCCGTGCCGGCAATCCCGACGACCGAGCCGAGCCAGCCCCACTGGAACACCGCGACGACCACGCCGAGGGTCGCGAGCAGCGACAGGACAAAGCCGGCCGCCGCCTTGACCGGCACGGCGATCGAGCGGAACACGACCGTCAGCAGCACGATCGCGAGTCCGACCACGACGGCGAGGTAGGGCCAGAGGGCATCCTGCATCCGGGCCGAGAAGTCGATGAAGATGGCCGTGTGGCCGGTGACGGCGAGCGTGGCCCCTGTCTCCTCCTGGAGCCCGGCGCTGCCGCCCCGGATGGCGTTGACGAGCGCCTCGGTCCCGGCGCTGGTGGGACCGGTGGACGGGATTACCTGGAACTCGGCGATCGTGCCCGTCGCGTCGAACGTCGGCGGGACGACATAGACGGCGCCGGGGATCGCGCCGACCGCCTCGGCCGCGGCGGTCACCGCGGCTTGCGGATCCGCGCTGGCGGATGCGTCGACGACCACCACGAGCGGGCCGTTGACGCCGGGGCCGAATGCCTCCGAGATCAGCTCGTACGCCTTGCGCTGGGTCGTCGACGGGGCGGCCGTGCTGTCGTCGGGCAGGCCGAGTCGCAGGTCGAGGGCAGGCCAGGCGACGACGAGCAGGGCTGCGGTGGCGAGGACGATGACCGGGATCGGCCGACGGGTGAGAAGGTTCGCCCAGCGGACGGCCAGCCCGGGCCGCGACGCGTCGCCTTCGGGATCGGCAGACGGCCGGAGCCGACGACCGAGGAACCCGAGCAGCGCGGGGAGGAGGGTGAGCGCGACGAGCACCGAGACCGCCACCGTGAACGCGGCGGCCAGGCCGAGCTCGGTGAGGATCGGGACGTTGACCACGGCCAGCGCGACGAGGGCGACCACGACGGTCGAGCCGGCGAAGACGACGGCCGAGCCGGCCGTCGCCACGGCGCGTCCGGCAGCGTCGGGGGGCTCGCGCCCCACGGCGAGCTCGTGGCGGTAGCGGGAGACGATGAACAGCGCGTAGTCGATCGCGACGGCGAGCCCGAGCATGAGCGCGAGCACCGGCGTGAACGACGAAACGGTGAAGAAGCTGGTCGCGATGCCGACTCCCGCCAGCCCGATCCCGATGCCGAACAGCGCGGTGAGGAGCGGCAGACCCGCCGCGAGGAGCGAGCCGAGCGTGATGACGAGCACGATCGCGGCGATGACGACGCCGACCGCCTCCCCGCCGCCGAGCGCTGTCGGGACGATCATGGCATCGCCGCCGACCTCGACCGTCAGCCCGGTCGTTCGGCCGTCGGCCGCCACGGCCAGCAGGGCCGACCGGATCTCGTCGGTGACCTGGGTGGCGGGCACTTTGAAGCCGACCTGGACGAAGGCGGTCGTCAGCTTCGGGCTGATCGTCTGGGCCTGGAACGGATCGAGAACCGTGGCCGCCTCGGGGACGTCCTTGAGGGCCTGGACGATCGCCCCGATCCTGGCAACGTTCTGGGGTGCGAGGACCGTCTCGCCATCGGGTACCTGGATCACGACCCTCGCGGTCGCCCCGCCGGCGCCGAGGGCCGGGAACTTGTCGGCCAGGACGTCGAGGGCCTGCTGAGATTCGGTGCCGGGGAGGCTGAAGGTCGTGGCGGTGGGCTGGAGCAGGGAGACGGCCGAGACGGCCATGACGGCGAGCACGGCTGCCCACGCGGCGGCCGTGAGGCGCCGGCGGTCGAACGTCGCCCGGCCGAGCCGGTAGAGGGAGTTGGCCACGACGAAGAGCTCCTTGTCTGGTGGCCGCCCGCCGCGCGCACTGGGCCGCGGACGACCGTGGGTTGGGGGTCGATGCGGGGCACTGCCCGGCGTTGGGTCAGGCTCCTGGCGCCTCCGGCCTGGCGAGCCCGGCACGCAGGAGCGCGAAGGCCTCCTCCAGCCGCCGGGTCTGCTCGGCCAGGTCGACCTTCTCGCCGGGGAGCGGCTCGTAGGCGGTCACCACCGCGGACACCGCGGTGGTGATCACCAGCCGGGGGTAGATGTCGGTGCGCGGGTCGGTGCCGGTGCGGGCCGCCACCGTGTCGGTGAACGCACGCACTGCCTCGTCGATGAGCACGCCCCGGTAGCGCGCGAACGCCGGGCTCGCCAGGAGCTCGAGGTGCGCGGCCGTCTCCGCCCGGCTCGACACGGCGGCGGCCGCGATCGGGCCGAGGACGTGCTCGAGCGAGGTCAGGATCGGCTCCTCCGGCGGCCGGGCGTGGAGCTGGTCGACGTAGACCTGGAGCATCGAGCGCCAACCGGCGACCAGCGCCTCCTCCTTGCTGCCGAAGTAGTTGTGGAAGGTCCGCGGTGAGACGTTGGCGGCCGCCGCGATGTCGTCGGCAGCGACCGAATCCAGCCCGTGCGCGAGAGCGAGCGAGAGGGCGGCCTGGCTGAGGGCCGAGCGCGTCTCCGCCTTCTTCCGTTCGCGAAGGCCGGGTGCCTCGTCCATGCGTGACAGTCTAGGCAACCTTGCACAGCCGTGCAAGATTGCAAGGCGCTGCAAGGCTGGACCACGAAGGGCAGCCCGGTGTCGTTCCGGACCGGGGGGTGCGTGGTCTTCGTGCGGCGGGCCCGAGATGTGTCTCCGCGGCAGCAATCACCGTGGTGCGCTGCACGATCCTCCGCTGCGCCCGGGTGGAAGCGGATGCCCCACGCACGGTGAGGGTCGGCCCGGGGACTCGGCGGCCTGGGGCGCGGCCTGGTCGGTCCGCCCCGCCACGCGGGTTGCTGAGACGGACGCGGTCCATGCACCGCACCACAGGGGTTGCTGAGACGGACGGGAAGCGGGGTACCCCACCCCGGGGAATCGCATGCGTGCGCCGGCGCCCCGCGTCCACCTGCGTGATGGCGCTGCTCGCGGCGCGTCGCGCAGCGCGTACCCTACCGGGATCCCGCTGGAGGACGCCGCGACGTGACACAGGACAGCGCCAGCCCGGCGCCCACGCCCCCGCCTGCCCCGGCTGTGCCGCCGGCCGCCCCCGACACCGTTCCCCCGGCGGCGCACGGGACCGACCCGGCCTCCGCTGCCGCGCCGCCGAGCCGCCGTTCCGCGCTGCTGCGGGCCGGCCTGATCGGCGGTGTCCTCGTCGTCGTGTTCGGGGTCATCCTGCCCCAGTACATCGACTACGCCGACGTCATCGCCGCCTTCCAGGGCCTGACTCCCGGGCAGATCCTGGTCATCACGGCCATGGGTGCCATCGCCTGGATCGTCGGCGGGCTCGTGTTCAGCGCCCTCATCCCGGGCCTGGCCCCGGTCCGAGGCACGATGTCATGGCTCATCCTGGCCGGCATCGGCGCGAGCGTGCCGTTCGGCCCCTGGAACATGGGCGTGCTCTGGGTCGTGGTCCGCGGCTGGGGCATCGGCAACGCGGCCGCGACGTCGGGGGTCGCGCTCTACGGCATCGTGAACGAGCTCAGCCGCCTCTTCCTGCCCCTGCTCTCGGTCGCCGTCCTCGCGGCTGCCGGCGACCTGGCCCAGGCGAAGAACGCCGGGGCGGCCTGGACGATCGCCATCGTGAGCTCGATCGCCTTCGTGGTCGTCACCGCGGTCATCATCGGCGTCGTGCGCTCGGAGCGGATCGCCGACTGGCTCGGGCGAACCGGCCAGCGCATCACCGACTGGGCCTTCCGGCGCATCGGCCGAGAACCCTCTGCCAACGTGGCCGGGTCGATCCACCGCTTCCGCGACCAGCTCGGCCTCGTGATCCACCGTCGAGGGCTCGCGGCTCTGACCCTGGCCATCGTCGCGCAGCTGGCGTGGTCGGCCGTCCTCGTCGTCGCCCTCCGCTTCTGCGGCGTGCCGGACAGTGCCCTGTCGCTGGCCCAGATCTTCGGCGTCTACGGCCTGGTGATGGTGATCACCATCATCCCGCTGTCGCCGGGCGGGGCAGGCGTCCCGGAGCTTCTGTTCATCTCCGCCTTCTCCGCGATCGCCGGTCCGGAGTACCAGGTCGCGATCACCGCCGGCGTCTTCCTGTACCGGATCTACTTCTGGTTCCTGCCCGTCCCGCTGGCGTGGCTGCTGCTCAAGGCGGCTCGGCGGGGCAGACCCATGCTGCCCACGACGGCGGAGCTGAGCGACTACGCCAGGGGCGACTCGGCCCAGGTCGCGACCGTCGCGGCCTGACCCCTGCCCGCGACGGCCTCGGGGGCCGGGGTCGTCGCTGGCCGCAGGAGCAGGCACTGGTCGACGCCGAAGAGCCGGTGGGAACGCTGGTCGGCCACGGAGAAGCTGGATTCCACCGTGGCCATCGCCACGATCCGGGGCTGGTCGACCGCGAGGGTCGCTCCCTCATGGACGATCGTCGCCGACCCGGCCGTGAGCACGTTCCGCAGCCAGTTCGGGCGCGTCCCGTAGGGCAGGGCGATCACGAAGTCGTCGCCCGCCGCGACGATCCCGACCGGCGTCTCGTAGGTCCGGCCCGAGGTCCGGCCGACGTTGCGGATCACCGAGGCAGATGCCCCCGGCGCACCCGCCGACTGCAGCTGGCGCGGGTTGACGAAGCGCTTGCTGAGCCAGATCACCGGGCCCTGGACGATCGGTGACTTCATCCGCATGCCGAGGAAGAAGGCGAGCCCGAGGATTGCCACGGCGGCGACGGCGACGAGGGCAAGGACTGCGGCAACGGTGAGGACCTGGGCGAGCATGGCTGGCTCCGCTGGAGGAGGCATCGTCGTGCATGCGTCTGCTACACTGTAAGCCTACGGTGTAAGCCTACAACTACACTGTAAGCCTGTCAAGGGGAGCGACACGACCATGGCCGAGACGACCGCGCCCAGACGGACGAGACGACGGCGCCAACCGCTGACGAGAGAGCGGGTCCTGCGGGCCGCGTTGACGCTGGCCGACGAGCGCGGGATCGAGGCGGTCTCGATGCGCAAGCTCGGCGAGGCGCTCGGTGTCGAGGCGATGTCCCTCTACAAGCACGTGGCCGGCAAGGAGGACGTCCTCGACGGGATCGCCGACCTGGTGATGGGCGAGTTCGAGGTCCCCGCCGCGGGCGAGGACTGGCGCGCGGCCGTGCGCCGCGGCGCGATCTCGGCCCACCGGGCGCTCCTCCGCCATCCCTGGGCCGGCAGCGTCATCGAGTCGCGGCTGAAGCCGGGCCCGGCGCGCCTGCGCTACCTCGACGCGGTGGTCGGCGCCATGCGCGCTGCCGGCTTCGACCTTGCCACGGTCGGACGGGCCTTCCTCGCCCTCGACAGCCACACCTACGGCTTCACCCTGCAGGAGCTGGCCTGGCCGTTCGACCAGGAACGGGCGCCGGAGATGGCGGCAGTGGCCGCCAGGATGTTCGAGGGCGCCTACCCGAACCTGCTGGCGATGGCCGAGCTGGCGGCATCGAGCCCCACGGGCGTGCCGGTCGAGTTCGAGTTCGGGCTCGATCTGCTGCTCGACGGTCTCGAGCGGCTGCGCGAGCGAGGCTGACAGGACGCCGCCGTCGGTTGCCCGGAGCGCCAGGAACCGTGGGCCACCACGGAGGGCGCCGGGATCGCTCACGCCCGCGGAGGGCATCAGGCCTCCGTCGAGATCCCCCGCCAGAGGGTGTCGAACACCGCGTCGAGCCAGGCGTCGTCGTCCGGCTTGCCGACCAGGTGGCGGGCGAAGAACGCCCCCCCGATGAGCTGGATGACGACGTCGATCGTCACATCGGGGCGGATCTCGCCACGCTCGACGCCCCGGCTCACGATGCCGCCGCCGATCTGCATGCGGGGCAGCAGGACGGCGCTCCGGAACAGCTCCATGAGCTCGGGCTCGGAGCGCTCCTTGACGAGCAGCGTGCCCATCACCTGGTAGGCGAGCCCGCCCCGGCGCATGACGCCGAGGGCTTGACGCACGAACGCGCGCAGGTCGCGGCGAGCGTCCCCGCTGTCGACCGGGGGCGTGAGCGAGGCGGCGATGGAGGAGATGGCCGCCACGACGAGCTCGCGCTTCCCGGAGTAGCGCCGGTAGATCGTCGTCTTGCCGACGCCGGCGGCGCCGGCCACGGCCTCCAGCGACATGCCGTCATAGCCCTGCTCGGCGAGCAGCCGGAGCGCCGCGTCGAGGATGGCCCGGTCGATCGCCGGGTCGCGAGGCCGGCCGCGAGCACGTGCCGAGGTGGCTGCCATCACGAGTGAACCGTAGCTGCCGGTCGATGCATGTGGTCAGGACGCGACGGGTGCGGCCGCGGGTGGGTGCCTCCGCGCCAGCAGCTCGAGGCGC
>JAGDMV010000245.1 GCA_017860675.1 Chloroflexota bacterium | reverse complement strand
CATGGGCGTCCTGACGCCCATGCCGTGCATACCGATGACGACGACGCCGTGGACGCCCGGCTCGCCCAAGACGACGATCGGTGGCCAACCCGCGCTCACGCAGTCGTCCCAGTGCATATGTCAGTGGGCCGGGGTCATCACCATCTCGAACCCCGGCCAGGTGAAGGTGACAGGCTGAGCGCAGCGCCCTGATCGCCGGGAGCTCCGCCGACCCGCCGGGGCGCGGCCCGGGTCGCGCTGGTCGATGGCCGCGGCCGGTCAGCTCCGGCGCCGCAGCCCGCCGAACAGGCCCGATCGCCGCTCCTCGCCGGCGGCCTCCGCGCCCGGCTCCGGCCAGCCGGTCACGACCAGGGCGAGCCGGGCAAACCGCTCGGCGACCGGGGACTTCGGCGCGCCTCGCACGAGCGGGTTGCCCTCGTTGACCGCCTTGAGGTAGAGGCCCGGGTCGTAGGGCAGCTCGACGTCGATCTTCGCCCCCAGGACGCCCTCGATCTGCTTCATCGTCAACATCTCGCGGGCGAACAGGTGGTTCAGGACGAAGGTGGACTTCGGGCCTACGGTGCCCTCCTCTGTCAGGTAGTCCATGAGCGAGTGGAGGGCCTTCAGGGCCGCGATCTCAGGGACGATCGGCAGGATGACCGTGTCAGCACGCTCGAAGATGGCGAGGATCCGCTCGTCCAGCCCCGAGCCGGCGTCCACCACGACGGCGTCGAAGCCGGCCCGGAGGGTGGCCAGGAGACGGTCGACCTGCGCTCCGTCGAGCCGTCCGCCGTCGTCGGGCAGAACCGGGGCGGCAAGCACCTGGAGGCCCGAACCGTGGTGCTCGGTGTACGAGCGGAGCAGCTCGGGCTCGCGCAGGGCCTGCACGTCGCGCAGCAGGTCGGCCAGCGTCTGGCGCGGTTTGATGTTGAGGTGGGTCGCGACCTGGCCGAATGGCAGGTCGAGGTCGACCGCGACCACCCGTCCTGGTCGCTGGCTGGCCAGCCAGGTTGCCACGTTGACCGCAATCGTGGTCGTGCCCACGCCGCCCTTCGGGCTGTAGCAGGCGACGACCTGGCGGGCGCCGGGGCTCGTCGTCTCGGCCGCGGTGAGGGGCGCCAGGTCGCGGCTCCGCCGGAAGCGGACGAGGAGTGCCTCGACGCGCGCCTCCAGCTCCCGCGCGTCGAATGGCCGGCCGATGACGTCGTCGGCGCCGGCCTCGAGGAAGCGGACGCGCTCCTCGACGTCGTCGCTCTGGGTGATGCACAGGACCGGGATCGCCGCCATGGCGGGGGTCGTGCGGATCTCGCGGCAGACCTCGACGGCAGGGCGGGGGCCGCTCACCTGGTCGATGATGACGACGGTGAACTCGGGGACGCGCCGGAAAGCCTCGTCCGCATCGTCGAGGATCGTCACCGCGTAGCCGGCCGCGGTCAGGCTGGCGTTGATGGGCTCGGCGGCCTGGCGCTCGGCGCCAAGGAGCAGGACAGTGCTGGCAGGCACGGCCTCGGTGTCCCCCGGTGGCTAGCAATGTGGGTGGCCCACAGGATACATGAGGCCGGTGAAGCCGGGTCAGACCGGCGCCGTGGTAGACTCCGGTCCGCCTTTCTGCTCCGCCGACGTCGGCAGGCTGCCGCCGCGAGCGGGGCGCACCCCGTAGGAAGGAGTCGCGTGGCTGTGCGCCGCTACGAACTCATGCTCGTCCTCAAGCCCGACGTGGCCGAGGAACGGACCCAGGTGGTCCTGGAGAAGACGACCCGGGCGATCGTGTCGGGGGGTGGCCAGGTCGTGAAGGCCGCCCCGTGGGGCCGCCGCCGGCTGGCCTACCCGATCGACCGCTACCGCGAAGGGTCCTACCACATCCTCCACTTCGAGGCCCCGCCCGATGCCATCGTCGAGGTGGAGCGTGGTCTCCTCATCACCGAGGATGTCCTGCGGCACCTCGTGACCCGCGTCGAGCGGCCGTTCCGTGCTGCCCGCGGCCGGAGCATCGAGGAGGCCGCCGAGCTGCCGCCTTCCCCGTCCGACGAAGAGGAGGAGCCGGCGGTCGAGCAGATCGACGAGTCCGAGAGCGAGGCGGCTCCGGCCGCCAGCGACTGACCACCAACGCCGCGGACGGAGGACACGCTCGTGTCGCTCAACAAGGTGATGATCATCGGCAACCTCGGGCGCGATCCCGAGATGCGCTACACGCCGTCCGGCCAGGCAGTCACCCAGTTCACGGTCGCCGTGAACCGCAACTACAAGGGCCAGGACGGCAACTGGCAGGAGGAGACGGAGTGGTTCCGGGTGGTCACCTGGGGACCGCTGGCCGAACGCACCGCCGAGTACCTGCGCAAGGGCAGGAAGGTGTACGTCGAGGGCCGCCTCCAGACCCGCCAGTGGGAGGACCAGCAGGGCCAGAAGCGCTACACGACCGAGCTGGTCGCGAACACGGTGACGCCGCTCGATCCTCGCCCCCAGGGCGACGTGCCGCCGCCCCCCGGCGATCGTCCCGGCGCGGTCTCGCCGCTGCGCGGCGCCGCTCCGGCCGGCGAAGAAGCGTCCGACCTGGACGATCTCCCGTTCTGACTCATCCCGCCGCCCCGGCGCGCCGCCGGGGCTGAACAGGAGCCCCACCAGCCATGCCTCCCTCTCGCTCGAAGAAGCGCGACGACTACTACCGCGACCGCCGCCGCCGCAAGGTCTGCTCGTTCTGCGC
>JAGDMV010000088.1 GCA_017860675.1 Chloroflexota bacterium | reverse complement strand
CACTGCGGGCTCCTCCCTCTCGTCGTGCGCGAAGGCTTCACCGGCCCGATCCGGGCAACGCCGGCGACGATCGACCTGGCACGCCTCGTGCTGCTCGATTCGGGTCGTCTCCAGGAGGAGTTCGCCAAGCGCGAGGCGCGCTGGGAGCAGCGCCACCCCGAGCGGGCGGAAGCCGAGGACCGCAGGGAGCAGGACGCCCTGGCGGCCGCGATGGAGGAGGCGGCCGAGGGCGAGGCGATCGGCGGGGCCGTTCTCGCCGCGCCACCCGGCGGCAATGCCGGCACCGGCGAGGCCGGTGGGTCAGCCCCCGGCGGCCGCGCGTCGACCTCGTCCGGCACGGGCGCGGGCGGCGAGGGCGTCTGGGACCGTGCCGTGCTACCAGGCGGTCACGACCCGGAGGAGGCTCTCCGTGGCCAGCCGGCGGTCTTCGAAACGCTCGACGAGCCGCTCTACACGGAGCGGGACGCCGAGATCGCGCTGGGACGCTTCCGGCCGATCGACTACGACCGCGAGGAGGAGATCGCGCCCGGGGTCTTCGCCACGTTCGTCGATGCCGGCCACATCCTCGGCTCGGCGATCATCCGGCTGCGGGTGGAGGACCCGCCCGGCTCGGCGCCGGTGACGATCGTCTTCTCGGGCGACCTGGGCCGTCCGGGAACTCCGATCCTGCGCGATCCGACCCGCCTGGCGGACGCCGACTACGTCCTCGTCGAGTCAACCTACGGGGGCCGCGAGCACGAGCCCGAGGCGGAGGCGGTCCGGCTGCTGGCCGAGGCCGTCCGCCTGGTGGCCGAGGCCGACGGCGTCCTGCTCGTGCCGGCGTTCGCCATCGGGCGCACCCAGGAGATCGTCTGGGAGCTCGACCGGCTCGTCGCCGCCGGCGAGATCCCGGCCCTGCCGCTCTACCTCGACTCGCCCATGGCCGGCGGAGCCACCCAGGTCTACCGCGACCACCCGGAGGCGTATGACGAGGAGACCCGGCGGCTGCTGGAGCGGGGCGACACGCCGCTCGACTACCCGGAGCAGGTGATCGTCCGGACCGTCGAGCAGTCTCGGGCGGTCGCCCGGGCGCGGCGGCCGTACATGATCGTCGCCTCGAACGGGATGCTGACCGGCGGCCGGATCGTCGGCCACCTCCGGGAGCTCGTCGACGACCCGGGGGCGACGATCCTCTTCGTCGGCTACCAGGGCGAGGGGACGCTCGGGGCGCACCTCCAGGCGGGGGCCCGGACCGTGAAGATCGACGGCCAGGTCCGCCAGGTCCGCTGTCGCATCCGCTCGATCGGCGGCTTCTCGGCCCACGCCGACGAGGCCGAGCTTCTCGCCTGGTTGGCCGGTTTCGCCGCCGGCAGGCGACCGGGCGATGCGGGCTTCCCCAGGCGGGTCTACCTCGTGCACGGTGATCCGGAGGCGCAGGCCGCGCTCCTGCCGAAGGTGCGCGAGCTCGGCTTCGACGCGGTCATCCCGCGCTGGCACGAGACGGTCGACCTGGGATGACGGCCGGCGCCGGCATGACCGGCGACGCTCGCTGGCGCGTGCGCACGATCGGCCCGGCCGACCGGGCCTGGCTGCGCGGCCTGCTCGACGCTCGCTGGGGCGGCCCGTGGCAGGCGTACGGCGGCGAGCTGGTCGACGCTTCTGGGGCGGCGGGCTTCGTGGCGCTGACCGCGGCGGGCACCAAGGTCGGCGTGCTGCTCCACCGGCCCGTCGCCGGCGGCTGGGAGATCGTCCTGCTCGACGCGGTGCACTCGGGGAAGGGGATCGGGACGGTCCTGCTCGAGGCGTGCGCCGGTTCCGCCCGGTCGGCCGGGGCGGCCCGGCTCACCCTGGTGACCACGAACGACAACCTGCGGGCGCTTCGCTTCTACCAGCGCCGCGGCTTCCGCCTGGCGGCGCTCCGGCCCGGCGCGGTGGACGCGGCCCGGCGGGAGCGCAAGCCGGCGATCCCGGAGATCGGTGAGGATGGCATCACGATCCGTGACGAGCTGGTGCTGGAGCGGGAGCTGGGGTAGGGCGGCCGGGTCGGGCCTGCCGGGTGCCGCGGGGTCCGCCGGCCGTGGACCGTGGGCGCGCCCGCACGACCCCCGCTCGCTCGCGAAGCCAGCCGGGCTGCCCTCTCTCTTCCGGGCAGGCCTCCTGGGCTTGCCACGGGCCCGTCACGGCCGATCTCTCCCGAATACGCCTACCAGGGCTACGGAGTGCGGATCGGTGGTCTCGGTCACGCCCGGGCCGGTCGACGACGCGACAAAGGGCGGCCGCCCGAGCGTGGGCGTCGCGATCGGGGGCGTTCGTCGAGCTCGTCGCGGCGGGAACCGTCGTCGCGCATGCCCGGGAGGCTTGAACGGGAGAGATGACGCTGCGGGCGGTTCTCGGGGCGGGACGGGCGCCGCCGGCCCCGCCTATCGCCCCTTTGCGGCTCGCCGGGCGGCGAAGCGCTCGTCGGCGCCCGCCCAGCCCGGGTCGAAGCCGAGGCCCGGCGCGTCGAGATCCATCACCAGGGGCGCGTGGTCCGACGGCGTCGGTTGGCCCTTCCGAGCCTCGCGGTCGATCTCGACCGCCACGACCCGCTCCGCCACCGGCGCGCTCGCCAGCAGGTGGTCGATGCGCATGCCCTCGTTGCGCTGGAAGTTGCCGGCCCGGTAGTCCCACCAGGTGAACCGGCCGGGCTCGGCGTGGTGGGCGCGATACGTGTCGACGAGGCCCCAGTCGAGCAGCGACCGGAAGGCGACCCGCTCGGGCTCGGACACGTGCGTGCCGCCGTGGGCGGCTGCCGGGTCCCAGACGTCGGCATCCGCCGGGGCGACGTTCAGGTCCCCGCCGAGGACGAGGGGCTCGGCAGGGTCCATGGTCTCGTCGAGCCAGCGGCGCAGGCGTTCGAACCAGCGCAGCTTCCCGAGGTAGAAGGGCGAGCCGACCACCCGGCCGTTCGGCGCGTACAGCGACACGACTCGAACCCCGCCGCAGACCGCGCTCACCATCCGGGCCTCGTCGAGGGGATTGGTGTCCTCCTCGGCCAGGGACACGGTCGCCCCGGGACCCGTGTCGCGCACCGGGCCGTCGCCGAAGTTGGTCATCGGCTCGGCGATGCCCACCCGGCTGGCGATCGCGACGCCGTTCCAGCGTCCCTCGCCGTGGTGGAGCAGCTCGTAGCCGGCGGCGACGAAGGCCAGCGCCGGTGCGTCGGCGTCGGTCAGCTTGGTCTCCTGGACGAGGAGGACGTCCGGCGATGCCCGGCCCAGCCACCACTCGACCTTGTCGAGTCGAGCTTTGAGCGAATTGACGTTCCAGGTTGCGATCCGCACCGCTGTCCTCCTCGCCGACCGATCATACGGCGGCGCCCTCCGACCGGGATGCCGGTGTCGGCCGGGGACGCCGGTGCCGCGCGCGATCGGCGGCGTCGGAGGACCGGAATGGTGGTGGCGGGCGAGAGCGGCAGCGCCGGGCGGCTCACCGGGGACGGGCGGCTCACCGGTGACGGCCGGCTCACCGGGGACGGGCCGACCCACCCGAGCCTCGTGTCCGCGCGCCCGGGCGGAGATGGCGGCGTGATCACGCGGCTGGGGCTGGACGCGCGCGAGCCGCCGCGTACAATGAGTATCTGTCCACGCCCGAGCATTTGCTCACCTCTCACGGGGGATCGGGCTGTTGCCGGACAACCTCGGCCAGGAGGAGTACGAGCTCCTCGCCCGCCTCGCCCACCGCTACTACGTGGATGGGCGCACCCAGGAAGAGCTGAGCCGCGAGTTCGGCCTGTCCCGGCCGAAGGTCCAGCGCCTCCTTGAGCGGGCTCGCTGGACCGGGGTGGTCGACATCCACGTCGAGGCGCCGCCGTGGCTGCACCTCGACCTCGAGGCCCAGCTCCGAGGAGCGTTCGGGCTGGCCGACGCGATCGTCAGCCCGGCCCGGGCAGATCCCCAGGCGCAGCGCGAGGAGGTCGCCCGCTGCGCTGCGCGCTATCTCGAGCGCCGGCTCCGCGACGGGTATGTCGTGGCCGTCAGCCACGGCCGCGACACGGGCGAGGTCCCCCGCTTCTTCCGCCCCGCACGGCGGCTCGGCTGCACCTTCGTGAGCGCGATGGGCGGCTCACCGCGCGTGGATGCGCCGACGAACCCGAACGAGATCTGCCGGGCGTTCGCGGAGCGGGCCGGGGGCAGGGCGGTGAGCCTGTTCGCGCCCGCCTACGTGGAGAGCGCCGAGATGCGCGATCGCCTCCTGGCCCAGGATGCCGTGGCCGAGGCCCTGCGCGTCGCGGCGGCTGCCAGCATGGCCCTGGTCGGGATCGGCGGCACCGACGACGACTGCACCATGGTGCGCAGCGGCTGCTTCTCGGCCGAGGAGCTCGCCCGGCTCCGCCGCTGGGGAGCCGTGGGCGACGTCCTGGGCAACTACGTGGACGCGCGAGGCAGGGTGATCGCCTCGCCCGAGAGCGGCCGCCTCATCGGCCTGTCGATCGACGACCTGCGCCGGATCGAGACCGTCATCGCGGTCGTGAGCGAGGCCGAGAAGCCGAAGGCGATCCTGGGCGTCCTCCGGGCCGGCGTCGTCGACGTGCTCATCCTCGACGAGGGCAACGCACGCGCGGTTCTCGGCGCGACCGGCGAGGACCGGGGAAGCGGTACGACCCGGGGGGCCGGGACGGCCCGGGTCACGAGGCGCTGGGAGGCGCCTCGTGCCGGCACGAAGGAGGTGGTAGGCAGCACGACGGTGCGGTGACGCGGGTCCCTGCCGCACGCCTCCCGATCGACGGGTCGGTCAGAGTTGGCGCCGGCTGGAGCCCGGCGAGGTGCGCGAGTCGTCCGCCCCGCGGCGGCTGTGCGCAGCAGACAGGAGGTGCGGTTTGCCGGTCGTACCGACGAAGGAGATCCTGGATCGGGCCTTCGGCGAGCGCTACGGCGTGGCGGCGATCAACGTCGTGAACGACCTCACGATGGAGGCCGTCCTCGCCGCGGCCGAGGAGCTCAAGGCTCCGGTCATCATCCAGACCTCGGTCAAGCACGTGAAGATGACCGGCCTGGATGCCATGTTCGCGATGTGGCAGGCGTACACCAAGGACGTCACCGTCCCGGTGGCGCTCCACCTCGACCACTGCCCCGAGCGGGACGTCATCAGCGCCTGCCTGGCCAAGGGCTGGAGCTCGGTCCTGTTCGATGCCAGCAAGCTCTCGGTCGAGGAGAACAAGCGCCAGTGCATCGAGGTCGTGGCCGAGGCTCGCCGCTACGGCGCCCATGTCGAGGGCGAGATCGAGGGCTTCAAGCGGACCGAGGAGATGACCGGCGACGAGGCCAAGCAGGTCCAGACGCTGGAGGTTGCCGTCGACTTCATCAAGGCGACCGGCGTCGACGTCTTCGCCCCGGCCATCGGCAACGCCCATGGGATGTACAAGACGACCCCGACGCTCGACAGCCAGCGGGTGACCGACATCGTCGCGGCGACGGGAATCCCGGTCGCTCTCCACGGCGGCACGGGGATGACCCCCGAGCAGTTCAGCGACCTCATCAGCCGCGGCTGCGCCAAGGTCAACATCTCGACCGCCCTGAAGATCGCCTTCATGAAGTCCGGCTACGACTTCATGACCGAGCATCCGGGCGACTACGATCCGCCGAAGATCTTCACCGCCCAACGGGCCGCTGTGATGGAGATGGCGAAGCACCACATGCGCCTCTTCGGCAGCGAAGGAAAGGCCTGGACGTGAGCGCGCTCGTCTTCGACTGCGACGGCGTCCTGGCCGACACCGAGCGCGACGGGCACCGGCCCGCCTTCAACCAGACGTTCGCCGAGTTCGGCCTGCCGGTCGAATGGGACGTCGAGGAGTACGGCCGGCGCCTCAAGATCGGCGGCGGCAAGGAGCGGATGGCCAGCCTGTTCACCCCGGAGTTCGTGGCGGCCCACGGGCTGCCGGCGGACCCCGAGGGGCAGGCAGAGCTGCTGGCCACCTGGCACAAGCGCAAGACGGCGATCTACACCGAGATGGTGGCAGCCGGCAAGCTCCCGCCCCGGCCCGGCATCCGCCGGATCATCTCGGTCGCCCAGGACGCCGGCTGGAAGCTCGGCGTCGCGTCGACCTCGGCCGAGGCGTCCGTCCACGCGATCCTCGAGTACGCCGTCGGCAAGGAGCGGGCCGACCGCTTCGACGTGTTCCTGGCCGGCGACTGCGTGCCGAAGAAGAAGCCGGCTCCCGACATCTACCTGCTGGCCCTCGAGCGACTGGAGATCCCGGCCTCCGAGGTCCTCGTGGTCGAGGACTCGAACAACGGGATCGTCTCCGCGGCCGCGGCCGGGCTGCGCAGCGTGATGACCGTTAATGGCTACACGGAAAAGGAGGACAACAGCGACGCGATCCTGGTCGTGACCTCGCTCGGCGACCCCGACGGTGAACGGGCGCGGGTCATCGCCAACCGCGGTGCCGCGCGGCCCGGCGACTACATCACGCTTGCCGACCTCGAGGCCTGCCTGGCCTCGTAGGCGGGGGCGGCACGAGGGAGCATCAACCCAGAAAGGAGGACCGCATGACCCAGTCGCTCGACGATCTCGATCTCGTCCTGAAGACGGCGTCCAAGACGATCGTCGACAACGCCGAGTACTTCGCCCACCTCGACTCGATCGTGGGCGACGGCGACTTCGGCTATTCGCTCAGGAACGGGTGGGAGGTCGTCCTCAGCGACTACGACACCTTCGACCGGACGAGCGCGGGGACGATCCTGAAGAAGGTCGGGGTCACCCTGGCCGGCAAGGTGGGCGGCGTCAGTGGCCCGATCTGGGGCACGGCCTTCCTCCGCGCCGGCGCGACCGCCGGCGACAAGACCGAGCTGACCCCGGAGGACGTCATCACGATCCTCCGCGCGGCCATCGCCGGGATCATGGCCCGGGGCGGCGCCTCGCTCGGGGAGAAGACCCTCCTCGATGCGCTCGTCCCGGCCACCGACAGCCTCGAGGCCAGCTTCGCCGACCCGGCCACCCGGGATGACCACGGTGTCGTGGCCGTCCAGAAGGCGGCCGACGTGGCGAAGAAGGCGGCCGAGGACACCAAGGGCATGCTCGCGATGCGCGGCCGGGCCGCGTACACGGGCGAGCGGAGCATCGGCTCGGTCGACGCCGGGGCCACGGCCATCGGCGTCATCCTGCAGGCGATCGCGGACGCTTGGCGCGAGAAATACGGCAAGGCATAAGGGGAGCGGCATGAAGAAGTTCGTCAACGACCCGAAGAAGTTCGTCGCGGAGTTCCTCGAGGGGATCCAGCTGGCGAGCGACGGGACGCTCAAGTACGAGCCCAAGTACAACCTGATCTACCGGGCCGACATGCCCAAGCCCAACCGGGTCTCGATCATCCAGGGCTCCGGCTCCGGCCACGAGCCGGCCCACACGATGATCGTCGGCCCCGGCATGCTCGACGCCGCCTGCCCGGGCGACGTCTTCGCCGGCCCGCCGGTCGAGTTCGTGACCGAGACCTCGAAGCTCATGGACACGCC
>JAGDMV010000244.1 GCA_017860675.1 Chloroflexota bacterium | reverse complement strand
GGCCCGGCGGGCCGCGAGGTGCGCCTGCCGTGGCCCTACACCCAGTCCGACCTGGCCTCCATGATCGGCGGCTCTCGCCAGAGCGTGAACCGGCTGCTCGCCGGACTCTCCGACGAGGGGCTGCTGCGCATCGAGCGCGATGCGATCGTCATCCCCGACGTGGAGGCGTTGGCCCGGGTGGCGGAGCGCTGAGGCGAGCTGGTCACGATGAGCGGAGACGACACGACCGTGTCGATGACCGATCCCGACGAGGCCGCCGCAGCGCTCCTGCGAGCTGTCGCGCTGCGGGCCGAGGCCGCCCGCCGGATCCTGGGCGAGCCGCTCGAGGCGCTCCTGCGCTCGGTCGTCGAGGCGACCGTCGCTCTCTTCGGCGCCGAGGCCGCATCGATCGCCCTGTTCGACCCCGATGCGGACCGCCTGGTCTTCCGGGTCGCCGCTGGGGAGCAAGGCCAAGGGGTCGTCGGTCGGGCGATCCCGATCGACCAGGGCGTGGCCGGCTATGCGTTCACGACCGGCCAGGCGATCGCCCTCGCCGACGTCGCCCATGACCCACGGTTCGCCGGCGGCCTGGCCGCTTCCACCGGGTACGTGCCGCGCTCGCTCCTGGCCGTCCCGCTGATCGACGGAGACCAATCGATCGGCGTGCTGGAGGTCCTCGACAAGCACGAGGCCCCGACCTTCAGCCTGCGCGACGTGGAGCTGGCCGGCGTCTTTGCCCGGCAGGCCGCGGTGGCCATCAACGCCACGCGCATCGAGCGCGACACCCGCTCGCTGCTGGCGACTGTCCTGGTCGGGCTGGGGGGCGAGACCGGGGGTCGGGCCGGTGCCGAGGCTGCGGCCGCTGAGCTCGCCGCGACGGCGACCGCAGACCTCGACCGGGGGGACGACACGCACCTCTGGGCGCTCGCCGAACGCGTCGCCCGGCTCCGCCGGGCCGACCCGGAGCAGCTGGACCTGCTGACCGAGCTGCTGGACGTGCTCGTGCGTCGGACCGAGGCGGGCGACCGCAGGACGCGCCGGCGTGAGGGCGGGCGACGGCGCAGTCAGCCGGCGCCGACGGTCGACGATTGACCGCGGACCTCGAGCTCCCCGCCTGGAGCGAGCCGTTCGCCGCTGCCAACCGTGAGGCGCTGGCCCGCCTGCCGCCGATCGGGCAGCTCGACCGCGCCTGGGCCTGGGGCGGTGCCGACGGGTCGGGCGTCCGGGTGGCGATCGTCGATTCGGGCGTCGAGCGCACCCACCCGGCCGTCGGCAGCTGCCTCGTGGAGAGCGTCCGGGTAGAGCCGGAGGGAGACGAGGCGCGGGTCATCGCCGACCCGGACGGGGTGGACGTGGTCGGCCACGGGACGGCCTGCGCCGCGATCATCCACGCGCTGGCACCAGCGGCCGAGCTCGTGTCAGTCCGCGTCCTGGGGCCGGAGAACCGGGGCAAGGGTGTCGTCTTCGCCGCTGGCCTGGAGTGGGCAATCGAGCAAGGGGCGTCGGTCGTCAACCTGAGCCTGTCGTCGAAGAGCCAGGCGCTCTACAGCCTGTTCCACGAGCTGGCCGATGCGGCCTACTTCGCCAACGTCCTGCTGGTGAGCGCCGCCAACAACGTCCCTGGGCCCAGCTACCCGTCGCTGTTCTCGTCGGTCGTATCTGTCGCCGCCCACGATGTGGCCGACCCGTGGACGTACTTCTACAACCCGCGCCCGCCGGTCGAGTTCGGCGCCTTCGGCCTGGACGT
Source organism: Chloroflexota bacterium (assembly GCA_017860675.1). Classification (GTDB taxonomy): domain Bacteria; phylum Chloroflexota; class Limnocylindria; order Limnocylindrales; family CSP1-4; genus CTSoil-043. Next base: position 972 of record JAGDMV010000244.1, on the reverse strand, counting down.
GCCGGTGGCCTGGAAGGACGGCGGCCGGATGGTCGCCACGGGCAACAGCTTCGCCGCTCCGCACATCGCCGGGATCGCGGCCCTCATCCGCTCGAAGCACCCGGGGGTCACCCCGTTCGAGGTCAAGGCGATCCTCGCGGCGACCGCCAACGACCCTCGGGCCGGGTAGCGCTCGCCGCGCCCCGGATCGCGCGCAGCGCGCCCTGGCAGCGGCGGCGAGCCGGGTCGTGCGCGGGGCGCCGCCGGCCGCGCGGGGCAGGCGTTCGGACGACGCCCTCGCCGCAGACGAGAGCCGCCGCGCGAACGGGTCGTTGCCCGTCGGCGCGGCGGCCTGGTTGGCGGACCAGGGCCCGATTCGGAGAGCCGGCGAATCCCCCGGTCAGCCGGTCAGCGCTTCAGGACCGCGTGGCCCTCGACGTCGTCCTCGGGGGCACGCTTCATCACGGCCCCCTCCTCGACATCGCGCCTCATCACGGCGCCTTCCTCGGGGCCGCGCTTCAGAACGCCATGCCCTTCGACGTCGTCCTCGGGCGCCCGCCGCATCACGGCGTCGTCTTCCGGTTCGCGCTTGCTGATGGCGCCTTCCTCGGGCGCCCTGACATTCTTGGTCATCCTGCTCACCTCGTGCCGGCTCCTCCCCGCGGACCACCGCGCGGGATCGGATGTCTGCAGGCTACTCCCGCCCGGGGCAGGAATCCATCGGTTTGCCGACATTCGAGGGGTCGCCTGGGCGACACGGCCCGGCGAACGCGACCAGGGCGGTCGGGGTGGTGCGTCGCCGGATCCAAGGGCCCGTTCGGGGCTGCAGCTCGTTCGCGCCGCCGAGGGGCGATTCGCCTCTACCCGTCCGCTGCCGACCCCGCTACCCTGCGCTAGGACGGCTCCGCGGAAGCGGGAGGGGAGCGGTGGTCTGCTCGGGCTGTGGCCGGGAGAACCGGCCGGGCCGGCGGTTCTGTGTCGGCTGTGGCCGGC
>JAGDMV010000243.1 GCA_017860675.1 Chloroflexota bacterium | reverse complement strand
ACGAGGCCGCGCGAGACGTAGAGGCCGAGGCCGCTGCCGTCGCGCTCGGCACCTGCTGAACCCCGTGACCAGCGGGCGAAGAGCCGCTCGCGCTCCTCGTCGCCGATCCCGGGTCCACCGTCCTCGATGGTGCAGCGGAGGCGGCAGGGCCCCCGGTCGAGCGCCACGCGGACGGTGATCGGCGTCCCGGCCCCGTAGTGGACGGCGTTGTCGAGCAGGGCCCAGAGGACCTGGTCGACGAGGTCCGGGTCGGCGACGGCCAGCCAGCCCTCGGAGGCGTCCTCCACCGTGCACGGCACGGCCTCCGCGCCGAGCGCCTCCCACGCGCGTCGCACGCGCGGGGCGAGGGCGAACACCTCGGCCCGCGACCGCAGCAGCCCGGAGTCGATCCGGCTGCGAGGGGCGTCTGCAGGTTGTGGCTCACCCCGCGAAGGAACTCGTCCTTGGCCGCGTCGAGCGCGACGAGCCGTTCGTTCTGGGCCTCGACCCGGGCGAACAGCTCGGCGTTGCGAAGGGCAACACCGGCGAAGCCGGCGAAGAGGTCGAACAGGTCCTGGTCTGCCCGATCCCAGGCGGCGGTGGCGGGAGCCCGGCCGACGAGGACGCCCAGGACCTCGGTGCCGGCCCGGACCTCCGCGCGGATGGGGAGGGGATCGCCGGGCACCCGCTCTTCCTCCGGGGTTTGGGCCGGGTCGCCGGCCACGAGGCGCGCGTCGATCAGGTCGAAGGCAGCACGCGCGTCCGCGCCCGCGCGCGCGACCAGCGCCTCGACCCCGGTCCGCGGATCCCAGGCCGACACGGCGGCGACGATCCTCCCGACCTGGCGGTTGCGGCGCGCAACCCCGGCGGCGAGACGATCCTGGCGCTCGGCGAGGCGGGCCAGCTCGTCGTCGGCAGGGAGGTCGAGCTGGGGGGTGGGCTGGCCGGCAGCCACCCGGTCGAGCGAGGCGGTGAGCGCCCGGATCGGCGCGGTCAGGCTGCTCGACAGGGAGGAGGCGAGCAGGACGACGACGAGCGCCGCGACGGCGACCGCGACGAGGAGCAGGGCCAGCAGGTCGGCGTCGGCCAGCCGGTCGCCGAGGACGAGCACGACCCCGGCGAAGACGGCCAGCGGGGCGACGGCGGCCACCAGCAGGGCGATCGTCAGGCGGACCCGGAAGGAGAGGGCCGGTCTCATCGAGCGTCGCCCTCCAGCCGGTAGCCGACGGGAGCCGACCGCCGCGCGCTCATCGGGTGTCCGCCTCCAGCCGGTAGCCGACGCCCCGGACGGTCACCAGGTGGCGCGGCCGGTTCGGGTCCGTCTCGAGCTTCTGGCGCAGCCGGCGCATCGTCACCCAGACGTAGGACGGGTCGGCGTCCTCGGTGTCGGCCCAGCCGCGGACGAGGAGCGTGTCCGTGCTCACGATCCGGCCGAGGTTGGCGGCCAGGGCGTAGAGCAGCCGTGACTCGGTGGGGGTGAGGGCGACCTCGACCCCGTTGACGGTCGCCGCCCGGCGATGCAGCTCCAGGACGAGGTCGTCGCCGAGGACGATCCGCTGGCCGGGCAGGCGATCGCCGAGCCGGCGGAGCACGCGGGTGATCCGCGCCCGCAGCTCGGGGTAGTGGTAGGGCTTGGTGACGTAGTCCTCGGCCACCTCCTCGAGCAGGGCGGCCTTGCGGTCGCCGGTGTCGATGGCCGAGAGGACGATGATCGGCAGATCGGCGCGGGCCTTGATCTCGCGGGCGAGAGTTGGCCCGTCGACGCGCGGCATGGTCACGTCGAGGATGACGAGGTCGGGCCAGGCGAGCTCGAGCCGGCGGAGGGCCTCGGCGCCGTCGCGGGCGGTTGTCACCTCGAAGCCGTCGTCGCGGAGCTGCTCGGCGAGCACGACGAGGAGGCGCGGGTCGTCGTCGACGAGGAGGAGGCGCGGCGCCCGGACGGGGCCGTCAGGCCCGCCGATCATCATGGCGATGCTCCTGTGTCAAGCGGCCGCCGCGAGCATAGCGACTGGGGCCCGCGAGAGGGAGGGGGCAGCGCAGCGCCGAGCCGGTGCGTGCGTTCGACGGTGGCGCCCGCGCGCCCTCCCCTACTGCGCCTTCCGATCGAAGAAGCGGCAGCGGGGGGCGACCGGGCAGCGCTCGCATGCCGGCCGCCGGGCCTGGCAGATCAGCCGGCCGTGGCGAATCATCAGGACGTGGGCCTCGTACATCTGGTCGGGCTCCAGCAGGGCGAGGTACAGGTCGTGGGCCTCGTCGGCGCCCGCCTTCGGCGGGATCAGCCCGATCCGGTGCGAGACGCGCTCGACGTGCCGGTCCACCGGCATGAGCGGCGTGCCGAAGCAGAAGAGGAGCAGGACCGAGGCCGTCTTCTTGCCGATGCCGTCGATGCGGGTGAGCCAGTCGCGCGCCTCCAGGGCCGGCAGCTCGCCCAGGAACTCGAGGCTGTGGGAGCCGCGCTCCTCGCGGATCAGCCGCAGGGCGGCCTGGATCCGGGGCGCCTTCTGCGGGGCGAGGCCGCCCGGCCGGATTGCCTCGACGAGGACCGGCAGGGGCGCCTCCTCCACCGCCGTCCAGTCGGGCGGCGGCGCGGTCGACAGCCCGGGTCCGCCCCAGCCGGCGCCGGGCCGGTGCTCCTCGGGCGGACGATCCGAGGGGAAGGCGAGGCGGAGCGACTCGAACGCCCGCTCCGCATTCACGTCGGCGCTGTTCTGCGACAGGATCGTGAGGACGAGCTCGCTCGTGGGATCGAGGCGGCGCTCCCAGGTCGGGCGCCCGTGGAGCTGGGCCAGCGTGTCCAGGACGAACGCCACGAGGCCGGGCCGGCGGCGGGCGAGCGACTGCGCCCAGGCGCGCACGGGGTCGGCCGGCCGGCGCCGGGTCGGGGTCGCGCGGCGGGGGCGGGTGGCCCCTCCTGTGCCAGGCGGACGGCCCGACGATCGAGTCGCCGGCAGCGATCCCGACGTCACCTGTGTTCCCCGGATTCCGTGGGCGGGTCGTTGAAGGCGCCGTGGTTCACGACCTTTCCTCGATCCGTACCCGGCCGTCTAGCGGCCAGCGACATCCCGAGCTCGACCAGGCGGGCCAGCCGCTCACCGCAGCGCTCCAGGGGAATGGTGCCGGCGGCCATCGCCTC
>JAGDMV010000242.1 GCA_017860675.1 Chloroflexota bacterium | reverse complement strand
GAGGGCGGCCCGGGCGGCGGCCGTCGCCCGCTCGGCGTCGCCGTCCTCGATGCTGGCGCGCATCTCGGCGAAGAGGTCCTGGTTCATCTCGTGTCTCCTCCCTCAGCTCTCGAGCAGGTCGCGGTCGGCGGCGGCCAGGATCCGGTCCAGCTCGTCGATCACGTGGTCCGGCAGCGGGTCGGCGATCGGGCCGGCGAGGATCCGCCGGACCTCCTCGCGGGCGCCGGTGTACATGGACGGCCGGCCGGCAGCCAGCCATGCCTCGTATGGATGGCGGCCGATGAGGCGGGGGACGTAGAACTCGCCCGAGCGGACGGCGCGCCGGGTGCTGGGCTGGGCGAGGAAGTGGCCGCCGGGCCCAACCTCGGCGATGTCGGCCAGCAGGTCGACGCCGGCCGCCCCTGGGTCGATCCCGGCCACCAGCCGCCCACAGAGCCGGGCGACCTCCGCATCGACCAGCAGCTGCTCGAGGATGAGCGCCTGGTCGCCCTCGATGCAGCCGAGGCCGACCACGATGTCGGCCCCGGCGGCGACCGGCGGGATCGTGGTCATGATCTTCTCGATGACTGCCTCTGGCCCGGGCTCGCGCGCGTCGGAAGTGCAGCCGGCGGCCGAGGCGGGAAGTCCGTAGTGGCGTCCCATCTCGGTCAGGGCCGCCGACTGGAGCCCCATCTCGGGCGTGCCCCCGAGGAAGGCGCCGGTCCGGAAGTCGGCCGAGCCGGTGGCGCTGCTGTAGACGAGCGGCCGGCCGGGATGGGCGAGCTCGAAGACGACGATGGCCGAGAGCGCCTCGACGTTGGCCTGGCAGACGGTCCCGAACAGGCTGGCCGGTCCGGTGGTGCCGGCCACCGGCATCGGCATGATCATCACCGGCAGGTCCAGGGCGCCCAGCTCGATGTAGGCGTCGAGCATCGCCCCGTCGTGGGTGAGCGGCGCCACCGGGCAGTAGATGAGCGAGTAGGGGTGTCGGGCGCGGAGCGTCTCGTCGCCACCGGCCAGCGCCCGCAGGCCGTCGACGAGATAGGGGACCTGGTCGACCCGGTGGAGCTCGTGCTGGCCGTGCTTCGAGCACCAGCGGGCCATGCCCAGGAACTCGTGGAGTGCCCGCGATGGGCCGGGCTTGTCCGAGGCGACCGTCGGCGCCCAGGCCATGACACCCTCGTCGATGGCCTGGAACACCCGCAGGGCGTCGCGGATGTCGTGGCTGGTGCCGTAGCGCCGCTCGCCGGTCTCGAAGTCGATGGTGAAAGCGGCGGTGCCGTCGATGGCGTAGCGGGTCACCGCCGACGGGACCGCGAAGTCGAAGGCCGGGTTGCGGGCGCCGAGAACGAATGACCGCGGAGCGGCAGCAAGCGCGTCGGCCACCAGCCCGGCGGGGATGCGGGCGATCCCGGCCGCCTCGTCGACGTGCGCGCCGGCGGCCTTCAGCAGGGGCAGCGCGCGAGTCCCGTGGAAGCGGATGCCGACCTCGACCAGGATCCGCAGGCTGTCAAGGTGGATCCGCTCGCGGTCGGAGTCGGACAGCAGCCGTGCCGTGAACCTCATCGCGCTCCTTCCCGCTGCCGCGTCGCGCCGGGTGCCCCGGGCACGCCCGCCGTGCTCGCCTCGTCCCGGGCTGCCCGCTCGATCCGCTCGAGCTCGCGGACCTGGGCCTCGTCGAGCGGCAGCGGCCGGCGTGAGGCCAGCAGCGCCGCCATCCGCTCGCGCGCCTCGTCGAGCAGGTCGGGCCGTCCGGCCTCGTCCCAGCGCTCGAACGCGGACCGGACGCCCAGCCCGGCGACGTGCCACTCCCCGGCTCGCAGGGCGTCGCGGGTGAGCGGCGAGGCGGTGAAGTCCGAACCCGGCGCCAGCTCGGCCAGGAGGCCGTCCAGCCCGGAGCGCGGCGCCTCGAGCCCGCCGATCCCGTCGTGGATCCGCCGGCAGCGGTGGAAGACCTCGACGTCGATCAGCAGCTGCTCGAGGCTGAGGGTCGTCGCGCCGCCAAGGCAGCCGGGCCCCACCAGCAGGTCGGGCCAGGCGAGGGCCGGCAGGGTCCAGTTGACCGCCCGCTCGTAGGCCGCCTGGATCCCCGGGACGTGGTGATCGGTGCCGCCGGCCGAGGCCTCCGCCGGCAGGCCGTAGAAGCGGGCCATCTCGGTGGCGGCCGCCCCGAGCAGGGCGTGCTCCGGGCCGCCACCGCCGAACCGCCCGGTCCGCGGCTCCATGACGGAGAAGGCCGGCGCGTAGATGACCGGCGTGCCCGGGTCGGCTGCCTGGACGAGGCACAGCATCGCCAGCACCTCGGCGTTGCCGGCCACGATCGTGGCTGCGAGCCCGGCCGGCGCGGACAGGCCCATCAGCGGCATCGGCATGATCGCCACCGGGATGCCCCAGCCGGCCGTCTCCAGCCAGGCGTCGGTGTAGGTCCCCTCGATCGCCAGCGGCGAGGCGGGGCAGACGATGAACGAGAAGGGGCGGCGCACGGCCACCGCGTTCCGGTCGCCGGCCACCACGGCCAGCACCTCCAGCAGCCAGTGCGCCTCGACCGGCGTTGTGGCCGCGTCCTGGACATGGCGCGAGAACAGGTTGAACGCCTCGCGCCAGTGGCGGACGGCGTCGGCCGGGTCCGGGCCACGCAGGCCGGCCTCTCGGCCATGCGCCAATAGACGCCGACGTCCTCGATGGCGTCGATCAGGCAGGTGGCCGTCACCCAGTCGTCATGGGTCGTTGCGCGCCGGACACCGGCTTCGGCGTCCCAGGTCCAGGTGGGGTGACGTCCCGCGGGGCGGCCCGGAGCGACGTTTCAACCAGCTCGCGAGGGAAGCACACGCGGGCGGTGGATTCGTCGACCGCCGCGCCGGCCTCGGCCAGGATCGCCCGGCCGCGGGCCGTGTCGACGCGCACCCCGGTCTGCGCGAGGACGTCAAGGGTCCGCTCGTGGACGACGGCCCGATCGTCGGCGGACAGGACGCGGACGACGGGGTTCACGCGGCGCCGCCCCGCCGCGCCGCAGGGACGTGTAGCGCCCCCGGCCCCGGGTCGCCGGCGTCGGCCGCGGCCACCAGCCGGTCCAGCTCGGCCTGCACCGCGGCTTCCAGCGGCTCCGGGTGGTGGCGGGCCAGGATCTCGGCCACCCGTTCGCGGGCGACCTCGATCGGGTCGCGGAAGGCGCCGCTGCGCCTGCCGACCGCCGGCTGCTCGGTCAGGCTCGAGAAGCGCAGCCGCCGGAGCCCGTCGCGGGTGTGCCGTTCCCCGAGGAAGGTGCCCCGCGGCCCGACCGATCGGACCACGTCGAGGGCCAGCGCGTCCCGGCCCGTGTCGAGCCGGGCGAGGTCGAGCCGCACCCGCTGGTAGATGTCCGAGTCGAGCAGCAGCTGCTCGGGGTACAGGACGGTGCAGCCCTCGAGCAGCCCGAGGCCGCTGCCCGTCTCAGCTCCGCACAGGGCGCACAGGGCCAGAGTCGCGGCGCTGGCCGAGGCTGCCTGCCAGCCCGGGGCCGCGCCGTCGGTGCCGAACACGCCGGCCAGCGTCGGGACTCCCCAGCGATGGGCGATCTCGACGCCGGCCGCGTAGGCGGCATCGCCCTCGAGGGTCGTCGCCAGGTAGGCCCCGGTCCGCGGGTGCATCACGCCGGGCATGAGCGAGTGGAAGACGGGCGCACCGGGGAAGGCGAGCTGGACGAGGGTGAGCGCGGCAACGATCTCGGCGTCGGCCAGCGCGATCGTGCCCGGGATGGTAGCCGGCGCCGTGGAGCCGGTGGTCGCCATTGACATGAAGCCGACCGGCAGGCCGGCCTCGGCGAACAGGAGGGCAGACTCCATGCCGTCCGCGTCGAGGGCCAGCGGCGCGATCGTGCAGACCAGGAGCGACAGCGGCGGCCGGGCCCGCAGCGTGGCCTCGTCCCCGGCCACGACACGGGCCATCTCGACCGCGAAGCGGCCCGCCAGCTCGCCCATGACCGTCTCGGTCTGGACGTGCTTGACCGTGTTGGCGAACGAGGCGCGGACCTCGTGGAGCGGCGCCGTCTCGGGGAAGTCGCCGGCGCTCACGATCGGCCAGTAGAAGCCGATCGAGGGCAGGGCGTCGGCCACCCGGGCGAAGTCGGCCACGTCCCGCTCGGTCGAACGGCGCCGC
>JAGDMV010000241.1 GCA_017860675.1 Chloroflexota bacterium | reverse complement strand
CGGCACTGCAGCTGGCCGCAGTCGGCCTTGCCTACCCGGTCGAGACGGCCCCCACCCTCCTCCGGCTCCTGCACCCGGTGCTGCCGATGACCTGTGCGGCCGACGCGTTCCGGGCGCTGGTCTCCGGCGGCAGCGCCCTGCTCGTGCCGGCGATGGTCGGCCTGGCGGCATGGCTGGTGGGGTCGCTGGTGGTCACCATGGCCGTTGCCTGGCGGTCGGCGGAGGCACCCGACGACGGGGAGGTCGAGGCCCAGGCGGCGGGCGCCTGACGGGAGGGGACGCCTCACGGGACGCGGAGATGCCGGCGACACCTTCGCCCGCGGAGCCCGGGGTCACCGGCGCCTGCCGGGCACCGCCGACCGGCAGACGGTCAGGTGCGCGGCGGCCAGGCCCGGACGTATGCCTGCCCGTCGGGCAGCGTGAGCGCACCCCGGCGGCGGACGTATGCCTGCCCGTCGGGCAGCGTGAGCGCACCCCGGCGGGCGCGCTGGACGCGGCCGATCGCGTCGTCCGCGTCGAGGCCGGCCTCGCGCAGGAGACAGCCCGCGGCCAGCCCCGACCGATCCAGGCCGGCCCGGCAGGCGATCGCCAGCGACTCGCCGGCTCGGACGCGTTCCAGGAGGCCAGCGATGACGAGCCGGAAAGCCGGCCCGTCACGGGGAACCAGCGGGTCGCGGATCGGGAACCGAACGAGATCCACCCCGTGATCCGGGAGCACGTCGCCCACCTCGGTGACCCGGCATCGCTCCAGCTCCGCGTCCTCGACGAGCAGGAGGAGGACGTCCACGCCCAGCTCGCGCAAGCGGGCGGCATCGGCGTCGAGCGAGCGCCAGTGCGCTCCAGTGTGGTAGCCCACGTAGCGCCTGCCCGGCAGGAAGGTGATCCCGATCGTCACGCCGGCAGCGGCGCCGATGCCCGCAAGGTCCAGCACGTCGACCCGGAGCGGGTTGCCCGTCGAGGTCCGCCACGGCTTCCCGTCCCAGCCGCCGGGAGCGGTGGCCACCAGCCGGTCGACGAGCCCGCGGGGGATCTCCGGGTCGCGCAGGCCACGCCGCCACTCGGGCGGGATCGACCCGACCCCCCAGTAGGCACCCGCCAGCCCGCCCGCGACGGCGGCCGTGGTGTCGGTGTCATTTCCAAGGGACACCGCCCGCACGATCGTCTCGCGGTATCCGGACGACCCGGCGAAGGCGTCCCAGGCCGACCACAAGCTGTCCACGACCCGGCCGCCGCCCGACCGGCCGGGCCAGGCCTCGAAGGCGTCGAGGGCCTCGACCGCCGCCGCTTGCTCCGCCGCCTCGGGCGACCCTGGCATGCCGCGGGCCGCCACGACCGCCCGCAGCTCGCGCCGGGCCCCGGCGAGGGCGCGGCGGCGGTCGCGCTCGCCCTCGAGGAGCCGGCGCGCGACCAGCGCGTAGAGGGCGCAGGCGATCTGCGCCTCCGCGCTGCCGTGGGTCACCCGCGACGCGCGGGCGGCCATGTCGGCCAGGTCGCCGGGGTCCGCATCCCGCAGGACGAGCGGAAGGGGCAGGATCCGCATCAGCGAGCCATTCCCCTTGGCCTCGATGCGTCCAGCCGCGGCGGCGGGCGTGCCTGCGGCGATCCGGCCGAGCGCTGCCGACGTCGCCTCGCCGATGTCGAAGACGGTGCCGCCCGGCGCATAGCGTCCCTCGTCCCGCCAGGCGAGGGCCCGGCGCCCCTGGTCGTCGAGGTCGAAGCCGGCGCTCAGCAGCGAGTCGAGCAGGGCAAGCATGAGGGCGCCGTCGTCGCTCCAGGTTCCCGGCGGCTGGCCGTGCGCCCCGCCGCCGCACCAGTCCACCTCGCCGATCGCCCCGGGGCGGGAGGACTCGTACGGCACGCCGAGCGCATCCCCCACCAGGTGGCCGTACACGGCTCCTTCGAGCCGCTCCGGGAGCACGGCTGCGCCCCTGCCGGAGAGCGACCGGAACGCCTCGCGGACAGCCCGACGCCAGGGGACCTGCGAGAAGCGATCCGCCAGCACCTGGCGCTGGGTCAGGGCACGGTCGCCCCGCTCACCGCCACGCGCCATGCCACACTCCGGCGCGCCGCGGCCAGCGCCCTCGCGACGGTACCGCTGCCGCCTCAGGCCTCCTTCGGCAGCTGGCCGAAGAGCCCGGCGAAGGCCTTCATGAAGCGGTGCCCGCCGTCCGACGTCGGCCCGTACATCAGCGGGCAACCACCGGCCAGCGAGGTGATCCCGTGCTGGCGGCAGAACGCGTGCGCCTCCTTGGAGACACTCCCGGCGCCGAACGAGCGGTGCATCCAGACGCGGGTGATGCCGAGCTCCTTGCACTCACGCACGACCGCGGGTGCCACCTCGGGCCTGGTGGCGACCACGACGGCATCGACGCCCCCGGGGATCGCGGCCAGGCTCCGGTAGCAGGGATCGCCCTCGACCGTGTCGGCGTTCGGGTTGACCGCGAACACCTGGTAGCCGCGCTCCTTGAAGCGCTGATAGACGACGTTCCCGCCGTGCTTGCCGCCGGGCTCGCGCGAAACGCCGGCGACGGCGATGCGCTTCTGGGCGAGGAAGTCGGCGATCGCCTCATCGACGCTGGGCATGGGTCTCCTCCCGGTCTGCAGGCGCTGGGGAGGCCGGCGGCAGCCGGCGGACGGTTCTCGCGGCCGCGAGGACACGACGCCCGGTGCCGGACCGCCCAGGGTCCGTTCCTCCCGCGATGGTACGCCCGCCGGCGCGCGCGCGGGTCGACGAGCGGAGGGCGGGGATCCAGGCCCGACAGGGCAGCTCGCGGACATGGCAGGGCCCGGCCGATCGGGTGATCGGCCGGGCCCCGGCGCAGTGGCGCGGCGGGAGCTAGGGGAGGAGGACCGCTCCCACCGCGTGGATGATCCCGTTCGAGGCGTAGACGTTGGTCACGATGATCGGCGCGCCGTCGATCGTGCCGGCCGAGGCGTTGACCTTGGCGAAGTCGCCGTTGAGCATCCGGATCTTCGAGCTGGAGAGAACCTCGGAGGCGTCGCGGCTGCCCTTGGCGACGTGGTACAGGACGATGTCGCGCACGGTGTCGCGGCCCAGGGCGGCGATGACGGCGTCGGCGTTGGCCGCGGTGATCCCGAGCTCGGCGAAGGCGGCGTCGGTGGGGGCGAAGACGGTCAGCTGGCCGCGCTGCGAGAGCGCGCCGGC
>JAGDMV010000240.1 GCA_017860675.1 Chloroflexota bacterium | reverse complement strand
AGAGGGCGTCCAGGGCGGCGTCCACCAGCCTGCGCTCGAACGGGCGGCCTGCCCGCTCCCAGCGGTCGACGAGGCCGTCCGCCCACCGGGCCGCCTCGGCCGCCAGCGGGCGGAAGGGCCTGCCGGCCGGCTTCCACAGGCGGGGCAGGAGCCCGACGAGGACGTCAAGTGCCGAGTCCTGGTCGAGCTCGGACAGTCTCGTGCCCGGGAGGCAGCGCTCGAGCAGGAGGGCATGACGCGCCGGATCGTGGGCGAGCAGCCGGACCGCACCGTCGCCGTCCCAGAGGACGAGGGCGGCCGCCTCGTGCTCGCTCTCACGGTCGGGGACCTGGATCTTGAGCACCGTGAGGGCGCCGTCCGGCAGCGTCGCCGGGAGGACCGGCGATACGTGCGCATCCGGGAACGGATCGGCCAGACGCAGGTCCCAGGCCGCGACACACTCGGCGACGAGGCCCGGCAGCGCCTCGAGCCAGGCGCGTCCACCCGGCGAGCCCCGGAGCCAGGTCAGCCCCTCGGGAAGCGTCACGTGCCGCGGATCCATGTGCGCCGATGATGGCGCGTCCGATGGCGCATCGCCGGCCGTGGTCAGCCACAACGATGGCCCGCCGGGCAGCCGACCGATCGGATGCTTCGTGCGCTAACCATTTGACGGCTAAGCATTTCCGGAGTACGGTGCGCGGGTGCCAACGACTGCGGCGACGCCGAGAGACCTCACCGGGCCGACCGAGCCAGATGCTGACGTCGGGCCCGTCGGCCAGCTCCATCCTCCCGGGCTCGACGGGGTGGATCCCCTCTCCTACCGGGTCTTCCAGGCCTTCATGCGGACGCTGCACCTGCACCGCCAGCTCATGGCCAGGACGCTCGTCGAGGACGGCTCCCACCCCGGCCAGGCGGTCTGCCTGCGGGTACTCGCCGCCCATGACGGCATGAGCCAGCGCGACCTCGGGCGGGCCCTCCACCTGACCCCGCCCACCGTGACCACCATGCTCCAGCGGATGGAACGGGCCGGGATCGTGGAGCGCCGGCCGGACGAGACCGACCAGCGTCTCACCCGCGTGCGCCTGACGGCCGAGGGCCGGAAGCTCGAGGAACGGCTGCGGGGCATCTTCGCCCGGTACATCAGCCAGGCCCTCGACTCGATGACCCAGGACGACCGGCGGGAGCTCGAGCGGCTGCTCTCCCTCCTGGCCGACAACACGGCCAGGGCGCTCGCGGCGGCCGGGGCCGGCGAGGCGCCGGTGTCCGCCGCGGTCTCGGGGCCCGCTCCGCTCCCGGCGTCCGGCGAGGCGCCGAGGTCCGTCGCCGCCCGAGGCCGCGGATGATCCGCCTCCTCACTCGCTTCCTGCGGCCCTACTGGCGCCCGCTCCTGCTCGTCATCGTCCTGCTGCTCGTCCAGGCGATCGCCAACCTGTACCTGCCCGAGCTGAACGCGGACATCATCAACAACGGCGTGGCGCAGGGCGACACCGACTACATCCTGCGGACCGGCGGGCTCATGCTCGGGGTCACCTTCGTCCTGGCCATCGTCGCCATCGTGGCCGTCTACTTCAGCTCGCGGACGGCGATGGCCTTCGGGCGGGACGTGCGCAGCGCCATCTTCCGGGCGGTCGAGGGCTTCTCGCAGGCCGAGGTCAACCACTTCGGCACGCCGTCGCTCATCACCCGCAACACGAACGACGTCCAGCAGGTGCAGATGCTGGTGTTCATGGGCCTGGTGGTCATGGTCTCGGCCCCGATCATGATGATCGGCGGGATCATCATGGCCCTCCGCCAGGACGTGCCCCTGACCGGCCTGCTGATCGTGATCCTGCCGGTCATGACCCTCGTCATCGGGATCGTCATGGCGCGGGCGATCCCGCTGTTCAAGGCCATGCAGGTCAAGATCGACCGGATCAACCAGGTCATGCGCGAGAAGCTGGCCGGCATCCGCGTCATCCGCGCCTTCGTCCGCACCGAGCACGAGGAGCGCCGGTTCGACGAGGCCAACGTCGACCTGATGCGGACGGCCCTCGGCGTCAACCGCCTGTTCGCCATCACCTTCCCGGTGATGATGCTGATCTTCAACCTGTCGATGGTCGCCGTCATGTGGTTCGGCGCGATCCGGGTCGACAGCGGCGGGATGCCGATCGGCAACCTCGTCGCCTTCCTGACCTACCTGATGCAGATCCTCATGTCGGTCCTGATGGCCGTGTTCATGTTCATCATGGTTCCCCGGGCGGCGGTCTCGGCCGATCGCATCCAGGCCGTCCTGAACATGCCCCTCTCCGTCCACGATCCCGAGGTGCCGACCCCGGTGCCGGCCCGGCGCGGCCGGATCGAGTTCCGCGACGTCGAGTTCCGCTACCCGGGCGCGGCCGACCCGGTGCTGCGCGAGATCTCCTTCACGGCCGGTCCGGGTGAGACCACGGCCATCGTCGGCAGCACCGGCAGCGGCAAGTCCACCCTCGTGAACCTCCTGCCCCGTTTCTACGACGTGACCGCCGGCAGCGTCCTGGTGGACGGCGTGGACGTCCGCTCGCTCAAGCTGGACGACCTCTGGGGCCGCATCGGGCTGATCCCCCAGCGCGCGTTCCTGTTCAGCGGGACCGTCGCCGGCAACCTCCGCTACGGGGACGCCGAGGCGAGCGAGGACGACCTCTGGCACGCGCTCGAAGTCGCCCAGGCCCGCGACTTCGTCGAGGAGATGGAGGGGAAGCTGGAGGCGCCGATCACCCAGGGCGGCACGAACGTGTC
>JAGDMV010000087.1 GCA_017860675.1 Chloroflexota bacterium | reverse complement strand
GGTCCCGAGCCGACGCCGTCGCCGACCCCGACGCCGGAGCCGACCCCGACGCCGGTGCCGACGCCCGTTCCAACCCCGGTGCCGACGCCGACCCCGACGCCTCCGCCCACGCCGGCGCCGACGCCGGCGCCGGTCGCCGTGAAGGACTACGTCTGCCTGGACGTGGCGGCGGCCAAGACCCAGGCCACGGGCCAGAACCTGGTGATCGACTGGGGCGGCCTCAACCCGGCCGACACGGAGTACGTCGACACGCAGGATCCAGCGGTGGGGACCGGCGTGGCGCCGGGCTCGTCGATCAAGCTCACCGCTGTCCCGACCAAGCCCGCGACCTGCCCGTAGGCACGGGGTCCCGGCCGGCCCGCATCGCCGCCGGCAACGGGTTCAGGCCTCGGCGTCGGCCCACAGCCCGCCGGGCACGCCGAGCGGCGGTCCGAGCGGGTCGACCACGGCGATGTCGCCCAGGGTGGTCGGGCCACCAGAACGGATGATCGGTCGCCAGCAGCCGCGGAGCTCGTCGCCGCGGAGCGGGACGCGCCGCGCGTCGAGCCCGCAGGTGCCACCGTAAGGGGTCGCGACCGAGCGACGGAAGTGGCGGCAGACCGAGCAGGCCGTGCTGGAACGGCGACAGACCCAGCAGCGCGCCGCCTCAGGCTGGGGCGTGCGGCAATGCGGGCAGCGCCAGTTCGCCATGGCGCGGATCGTAGCTGCGCCGGCGCCGCTCGTAAACCCCCCGGCGGCCGCACGTCGGCCGCGATCGCCGAGCGGACGCCTGCGCGACTGGGCGCCGTCGCCCATCAGTCCGCCGTTGCCGGCCGGCCCCCGCCCGCCACCCCGACCGGAGGCCCCGCCCGACCGCCCCTATCTGACGATCGTGATGACGATCGACGTGGAGAGGTCGCCGAACTCCTCCGTCGTTGCCAGGGCGGTCGCCGGCCCCGACCCGGTGGTGGCGCCCTTCGGGATCGTGAGCCGGTAGGTGGCCACGCCGGACGCGTTCGTGGTGGCGTCGCCGGTGATGGCTGGCACCCCTGGGACGCTGACCGTGAAGCTGACGGGTGCGCCCGAGATCGGCCGCCCGTTCGGATCGGTGACGACCGCCGTCAGGACGAGGGGGCGCGGCAGCTTCGCGGCGCTGAACCGCGAGGACGACGCGGTGAGGCGGACCGTCGCCTCGACGGCGCCGCGCCGGACCGTGATGGCCTTGGAGGAGGAATTCCCTGCCGGGTCGGTGGCGGTCACCTTGATCGTGTTCGTCCCGGCCCCCAGGCCGACCTTGATGGCGAACGTCCCGTCCGACTTGGCGGTGGCGGTGCCGACCGCGCCGCTGGTCTCGTTCCGGGCCACGAGCTCGCTGCGGCCCTGGGTCTTGCCCTTGATGGTCACGGTCGGGCCGTTGACCTTGGCCTTGTTCTTGGGCGACGAGATGGTGATGGCGGGCTTGGTGGTGTCCAGGACGTAGGTGATGCTGGCCGACGGCTCGCTCTCGGAGCTGGGGCCCACGATCGTGGCGCTGATCTCGTTGCGGCCGGCCGCCAGCGGCAGCTCGGCGACGACGAAGGCGGGCGTCTCGCCCACCGCCATCTCGCGGACCGGCGTCGCCGGCTGGTCGGGCACCGCGATGTAGATCCGGATGACGTAGCCCTTCTGGCCGGCGACCTCGCCCGGCACGCTGCCGGTGATGTCGACGGTCTCGCGGTTGGTGTAGGGCTCCTCTGGTGGATCGAGGACCGGCGAGTCGAGGATCTCGACCGGCGTGGGGCTCGGGGACGGCGTGGTGAGCAGCCCGCTGGTGATCCCTCCAAACGTGTCGCCGAGCGCGGCGACGAGGCGGGGGAGCTGGCCGGTCGCCGTCCAGAGGACCACCCCGGCGAGCGCCACGATGGCCACCACCAGCAGCGCCCGGATGACCAGGGGCATGCCGCGCGACGGCTTCGGAAGAGGTCGACGCGTGGCCACGGTCGGGGTCAGAGGCCGGTACTGCGGAGCAGGGCCGACGGGCCGCCCGGACGAGGGTGGTCGCGGGCGGACCTGGCTGGGCCGGCCGGGGGGGCGGGGCGTCACGGCCGCATTGTCGCACGCTGGCGCGCGGGCACAGTCCAGGGTGCGGGCGCGCGGGCAGGACGTGGGCGCGCGGGTCACAGGCGCCAACTGGACGCGGAGGCACAGACCGGGGGCCGTCGACGCCGGTCTTGCGTTCGCGGCGGTTCCACGGGGCGCGGTCCGATGTACCCTGAGACGGAGCGTGCATGTTGGGGGGCGTGCGTGGCAGGAGGCACCGGTGGAGGGAGGCGATCAGAAGACCGCCACGCGGCTGGGCTCCGGGCCGACCGGCTACGGCCCGGCCGGCAGCGCGCGCCCTGCCGCCGACCCCAGGCCCGTGGCCCGGCCGGCACATGGGCTCGGCCCCGTGGCCCGGCCGGTGGTGGTCGCCAGCCGCGCGACCGCGGCGACCGCCGAGCCCCCGCCGGTGGCCGACGACCGGTCATCGGCGCCGATGAGCCCGCCGATCGCCCGGTCGATGCGCCCGGTCATCGGCCCGCCGCCGTCCAACGGCGGAGGGGCCGCAGGCGTCGTCGCCATGGCTCGTGGCGCCTGGCCACGGGGCGGCCCCGGTGCGCTGGCGGCAGGGCGGACCGGCTTCGGCCTGCCCAACCTGCGCCGCAACGTCTGTCCCCACTTCTACCTGACCGGGATCCGCGGGGCGATGCCGGTCCAGGCGCCCCACCTGCTGAAGGCGCTGGTGCGCCAGGAGCAGAACGTGTCGCGCTGTCAGCTGCGCGGCGGGGTCCACCTGGAGCAGGGTTACGTCAACGACGTCTGCCTCTCGGCCCGCTTCAACCAGTGCGTCTTCTACGAGGATGACCTGGGCTCGTGACCGGACTGGGGCGTGGCGCATGAGCGCCCGCGCCCCGCTGACCTACCGGGAGGCCGTCGACGCGCTCGTCGAGCGGGGACGGTTCGGCGTCCGCCTCGGCCTCGGCAGGACGCGGGCGCTGCTGCGCGGCCTGGGCAACCCCGAGCGTGGCATCCGGGGCGTGCTCGTCGGCGGGACGAACGGGAAGGGAAGCGTCGTCGCCCTGGTGGCCGGATGTCTGTCGGCCGCCGGGTGGCGAACGGGCGAGACGCCCAAGCCGCACCTCGTCAGCTACCGCGAGCGGATCCGCGTCGGCTGCCGGCCCATCGCAGCGGACGACTTCTGCGACGTGGTGGCCGAGGCGATCGCCGTGGCCGATCGCGTGGCCGGGCGTCACGGCGCGCCGACCGAGTTCGAGCTGCTGACCGCCGTCGCCTTCGCCCACTTCGCGCGGACCGGGGTGGACGTCGGGGTGGTCGAGGTGGGGCTCGGCGGGCGGCTCGATGCCACTCATGCCTGGGACGGCGGCGTCGCCGCGATCACGAACGTGGACCTGGACCATACCGAGTGGCTCGGGACCACCGTCGCCTCGATTGCCCGGGAAAAGGCTGCGATCGTGATGCGGGGCGACCTCGCCATCACGGGCGCGACAGGCGAGGCGCTCCAGGTGATCGGCCGGCGCGCCGCCCGGGTGGACGCCCCGCTGCGGGCCGTCTCCCCCTGTCCGGTGCTGGCCATGGGCCTCGACGGCATCGTGGTGGATCTGCCTGGCCTGGGCGAGACGAAGGTCGGCCTGATCGGCCGGCACCAGGCCGCCAACGTGGCCGTGGCCGACGCCGTCCTCGATGCGCTGGGTGATGCCGGCATCGCCTCCTGCCCGCCGCCGGCCCGCCGGGCCGGGTACGCGGCCGCTCGCTGGCCGGGCCGGCTCGAGCTGGTGACGGTCCCGGGGGCCGCGCCGGGCGGCGCTGCCGCCGAGGTGCTCCTGGACGGGGCCCACAACCCGGCCGGGGCCGCCGCGCTGGCGGCGGCCATCGACGAGCTGCGACCGCTCCTGCGGGGTGGGGAGTCGCGGCGCCGGCCGCCGGTGACACTCGTGGTGGCCTCGATGGCCGACAAGGACGTTGACGGGGTGACGCGGGCCCTGGCCGGTGCCCGGTCACTGGCGGGGGTCCGGGTGATCGCCACGGCGGTGGCCGGGGACCGTGCGCTGCCGGCCGAGGCGCTCGCGGCCCGTTGGCGCGCGACCCTCGGCGGGGGCTCGGTCGCGGCCGTGGACGATCCCCGGGAGGCGGTCGAGCAAGCGGTCGAAACTGCCGCCGGCCCCGTTGTCGTGGCCGGTTCGCTGTACCTTGTCGGGGCGGCCCGCGGGCTCCTCGTCGACGATCCCGATCTTCGCGATCCGCTGGACGGCGAGGGGACGGGTGGGTGACCATGGTGCGATGAACGAGCTGCGGCCGCCCGGCGGCGATCGGGCGATCCCCACCCAGGTGGGAGTGGTTCCGGCCCGGCCCGGTGCCGGCGGCGCCGCAGCCTCGTCGTCGTTCGCCCTGCCGCCCGGCTCCGGTTCCGGCCTGCCGACCGCTCCCGCGTCGCTGGAGATCCGCTCCCAGCGGTTCGACTGGGGCTCGCGCACGTTCCTCATGGGCATCGTCAACGTCACCCCCGACTCGTTCTCGGGCGACGGCCTGCTGGCGAAGGCAGCAGCGGGCGCCAAGGCGGGGGCAGTCGAGCAGGCGGGGGCTGTCGATCGAGCGCCCGATCCCGTCGCCCTCGCGGTGGCGCTCGGCCAGGCGATGGTGGCCGACGGCGCCGACATCCTCGACGTGGGCGGGGAGTCGTCGCGACCTGGCCACGCGGCGGTGCCGGCCGAGGAGGAGATCAGCCGGGTGCTGCCGGTCGTGCGCGCCCTGCGAGCGGTTCTGCCGGGGGTGCCGCTGTCCGTCGACACGGTCAAGCCGGCGGTCGCGGCCTCGGCCCTGGAGGCGGGCGCGGACATCGTCAACGACGTGTGGGCCGTGGCGCCGGACGACTCCCTCGCCCGGATCGCGGCCGAGCACGGCGCGCCGCTCGTGCTCATGCACAACCGGGCCGAGGCGCGCTACCGCTCGCTGCTGGTCGAGGTCCTGGCCGACCTCGAGCGGGCGATCGACCGGGCGCTTGCGGCCGGCGTCGCCTGGGAGCGGCTGCTGGTGGATCCCGGCTTCGGCTTCGGCAAGACGCCGGCCCACAACCTCGCCCTCCTGCGCGAGTTGCCGGCGATCCGCCTGCTGGGCCGGCCCGTCGTCCTCGGGACGTCCCGGAAGTCGACACTCGGCAAGGTGCTCGACCTGCCGCCCGACGAGCGGCTCGAGGCGACCCTGGCCACGACCGCGCTGGCGGTCGCGGCCGGCGTGGACGTGGTCCGGGTCCACGACGTGCGGCCCAACGTCCGTGCCGCCCGCATGGCCGACGCGGTCGTTCGGGGCTGGACGCCGCCAGACGAGGCGGCCCGCTCCGCGCCCGCCGGCCTTGCCGCAGCTACCGCGATGGCCAACGGCGCGCCTGGGGAAGCGTCGCGGTGAGCGACCGCATCGCGTTGCGGGCGATGCGCTTCGAGGGCCGCCACGGCGTGTCCGAGGCCGAGCGCGCCGCCACCCAGCCGTTCGAGGTCGACGTCGAGATCGAGCTCGACCTGGCGCCGGCCGCGCGGTCCGACGAGCTCGGGCTGACGGTCGACTACGGGGCGGCCTTCGCTCTCGTGGCCGGGATCGTGGAGGGGCGCAGCTTCCGCCTCCTCGAGGCGCTGGCAGAGGCGATCGCGGACGCCATCCTGGCCACCCAGCCTCGGGCGGACGCGGTCGTCGTCCGGGTGCGCAAGATGCGCCCGCCGATCGCCGGCACGCTCGACTGGGCCGGAGTGGAGCTCAGGCGGGCTCGCTGAGAGACCGCCCGGCGGCGCGAGGCCACGCCGGGCCGCGCGTCGCGCGATCCGTCCGCTACTCGCCGAACACCTCGAAGAGGTCGCCGAGCAGGCTCCGGCGCCGGCCGCCGGGCCGGTCGTCTGGGCGCGTCTCGCGCCGGTCCCGCTCGCCACGATCGCGGGCCTCCCGGCCCCAGTCGAGTTCGAGGCCGTCATCGCCGGGCCAGCCGAGGTCGTCGAGCTCGTTGTCCCACGCCGAGCGATCCGTCTGCCGTTCTCGCGAGTCGCCCCGCGACGCTTCCGGCGAGCCGCGCCGGCCACGATCGTGGCGGCCATCGGGACCGCCCGGCTGACGGGGAGCTGCCATCTCGACGCGTTCGAAGGCTCGTGCCTCGAGCGAGACGAGGTGCTCGAGCTCGCCGCGGTCCAGGAAGGCGCCCCGGCAGTCGATGCACTGGTCGACATGGATGCCGGCCCGCTCGTAGGTCCGCATCGGGCCGTCGCATTTCGGGCAGCGGAGAGATGTGGGGTTGCTGCTGGGGGTGTTGATCATCGGTGTCGTTCTCCTTCGGGAACCATCGGGGATGGGCGGTTGCCGCCGTGCAGCCGTGGAGCGCTGTTCAGGCGGCGCTGTTGAGACGCGGGCCCGCAGGCGTGACCGGGGTGCGATCGCCAGCAGGCGGGCCTCCTGCCGGGAGCGCCGTGCCCCGCCGCCGTTCGGCGGCGATGGAGGCGACCACCGCCGTGCCGAGGATGGCGGCGATCACCAGGAGGGAGAGCCAGACGGGCATCTTCCAGGCGTCGGAGACGAGGATCTTCAGCCCGGCGAAGACGAGGAGCGCGGCCAGGCCCGCCTTGAGGTAGACGAAGCGATCGATCATCCCGGCCAGCAGGAAGTAGAGGGAGCGCAGGCCGAGAATGGCAAAGGCGTTCGAGCTGAAGACGATGAAGGCGTCGCTGGTGATGGCGAAGATCGCCGGGATGGAGTCGATGGCGAACATCACGTCGGACGACTCGATCACCAGCAGGACGGCGAACAGCGGCGTCGCCACCCACCGCCCCGCCTCGCGGACGAAGAAGCGCTGGCCACGGTACTCGGCCGTGATCGGGACGAACCGCCGCGCAATTCGCAGGACCGGGTTCCGGCCCGGGTCGAGGGCGTGGCTGTTCCGCGATCGCCACATCTTCCAGCCCGTGAGCAGGAGCAGCAGGCCGAAGGCGTAGATCATCCAGTGGAACGAGTCGAGCAACGTCGCCCCGGCGGCGATGAACACGGCCCGGAAGGCGATCGCCCCGATCACGCCCCAGAAGAGCAGCCGGTGCTGGTACTTGGCCGGCACGGCGAAGTAGCCGAAGATCATGGCGAAGACGAAGACGTTGTCGACCGAGAGCGACTTCTCGATCACGTAGCCGGCCAGGTACTCGCCACCTGCCTGGGCGCCCATCTGCACCCAGACCAACCCGCCGAAGGCGATGCCAAGAGCGATCCAGGCTGCGCTCCAGGCCGCGGCCTCGCGCATCGAGACCGCGTGCGCCTCGCGATGGAAGACGAACAGGTCCAGGGCGAGCATCCCGGCGATGAGGACGCCGAGGACGAGCCAGATCGTCAGGTCGGGACCCGGTCCCATGGGTGCGTGAACCTCCGGCGGTTGTCGTCACTGCCGAAGGTCTCCCCGGCGCACGGCGGCGGAACCTGCCGCCTGGCCGGCGTACCCGGGCCGCGACACGCGACCGGACTGGCGGGCACGCCCGAGGGGTACTCCCCTTCACCTCCCCTTTCGCGCGGCGAGGTGCGGCGGATTGTCCGGGCG
>JAGDMV010000239.1 GCA_017860675.1 Chloroflexota bacterium | reverse complement strand
GTCGCCCGCCGGCTGGCCGAGAAGGCCGTCGCCCGCTCCACCATCCCCGGTCGCGCCGGCTTCTACGTCCCGTCGCTGAGCGGCCGGACGATCGTCTACAAGGGGATGCTGAACGCGTCGCAGCTCGTCGGCTACTACCCGGACCTGGCCGACCCGGGCTTCGACAGCGCCATCGCCATCGTCCACGCGCGTTTCTCGACGAACACCTTCCCGTCCTGGGCCCGGGCGCACCCCTACCGCTACATCTCGCACAACGGCGAGTTCAACACCCTTCGCGGCAACGTCAACTGGCTCCATGCCCGCGAGCCCGGCTTCCGCTCGGCGCTGTTCGGCGACGACCTGGCCAAGGTCCTGCCGGCGATCGACCTGGACGGCTCCGATTCGAGCATGTTCGACAACGTTCTCGAGCTGCTCTACCTCGCCGGGAGGTCGCTGCCCCATGCGCTGATGATGATGGTGCCGGAGCCGTGGAGCAGGCATGCCTCGATGTCGCCGGAGAAGCGCGCCTTCTACGCCTACCACTCGACGCTGATCGAGCCGTGGGACGGGCCGGCCTCGATCGCCTTCACCGACGGCATCCGGGTCGGCGCGACGCTCGACCGCAATGGGCTGCGGCCGGCCCGCTACTGGGTCACCGCCGACGAGCGGGTGGTAATGGCATCGGAGACCGGCGTGCTCGACATCCCCGCCGGGGAGATCGTGGCCAAGGGACGGCTCCAGCCCGGGCGGATGTTCCTGGTCGACACGGCCGAGGGACGGATCGTGCCCGATCGCGAGCTGAAGCACGCCGTCGCCACCGCGCAGCCCTACGGCGATTGGGTGGGCCGGCACATGGTCCATCTGCCGGATCTGCCGCCGCCGCGGCGGGTGATCGGTCCCGACCACGCGACGGTGCTCCGCCGCCAGCAGGTCTTTGGCTACACCGACGAGGACGTCCGCCTGCTCCTCAACCCGATGGCGGAGACCGGGACAGAGCCCATCGGGTCCATGGGCGACGACACGCCGCTGGCGGTGCTGTCCGACCGCCCGCGCCTGCTCTACGACTACTTCAGCCAGCTCTTCGCCCAGGTCACCAACCCGCCCCTGGACGCGATCCGCGAGGAGATCGTGACCAGCATCGAGACTTCGATCGGGCGCGAGGGCAACCTGCTCGAGCCCGGCCCGCAGGCGGCCCGCCATCTCGCCCTGCCGACGCCGGTGCTGCGCAACCGCGAGCTGGAGCAGCTCCGCAGCCTCGACGGCGGCCTCGCCTGGCGCGGGTTCCGCAGCATCACCCTGCCGATCC
Organism: Chloroflexota bacterium; assembly: GCA_017860675.1. Taxonomy (GTDB): domain Bacteria; phylum Chloroflexota; class Limnocylindria; order Limnocylindrales; family CSP1-4; genus CTSoil-043. Next base: position 1,456 of record JAGDMV010000239.1, on the reverse strand, counting down.
TCTACCGGGTCGACGAGGATGGGCTCGGACTGCGCCGGGCGATCGAGGCCGTCCGCGACCACGCCCTGCAGGCGATCGACGAGGGCTACGACATCATCGTCCTGTCCGATCGCGGCCACGACGCCGAGCACGCCCCCATCCCGGCCTTGCTGGCCGTGGCGGCGGTGCACCACCACCTCGTGCGGACCGGCTACCGGACGCAGGCAGGCCTGGTCCTCGAGTCGGGCGAGCCGCGGGAGGTCCACCACTTCGCCCTCCTGATCGGCTACGGGGCGAGCGCGGTCAACCCCTACCTTGCCTTCGAGACGATCCACGACCAGGTCCGCCAGGGGATGATCGAGGGCCCCGCCGACGAAGCCGAGAAGCGTTACGTCAAGGCCGTCGCAAAGGGCGTGGTCAAGACCGCGTCCAAGATGGGGATCTCGGCTATCCAGGCCTACCACGGGGCGCAGGTGTTCGAGGCCCTCGGTCTCAGCCAGGACTTCGTCGACGAGTACTTCACCTGGACCCCGACGCGGATCGGCGGCATCGGCATCGACACGGTGGCGGCCGAGGTGAGCGCTCGCCACGACCGCGCCTATCCCCCGCGCCCAGTCGCCGGCCCGGCCGTCCTCGAAGCAGGTGGCCGCTACCGCTACCGCGATGACGGCGAGGCGCACCGCGTCTCGCCGCTGGCCGTCGTCCGCCTCCAGGAGGCCTGCCGCCAGGGCGACTACGCGTCGTTCAAGGAGTACTCCCGGCTGGTCGACGACCAGTCCGGCCGGCTGCTGAACCTGCGCGGCCTGCTCGACCTGGTCCCGGCGCACCGGCCCGTCCCGCTGGACGAGGTGGAGCCGGTGGAGACGATCGTCCGCCGCTTCAAGACCGGGGCGATGAGCTACGGCTCGATCTCGCAGGAGGCGCACGAGGCGCTGGCCGTCGCCATGAACCGGCTCGGCGGGCGCTCGAACACCGGCGAGGGCGGCGAGGACCCGGCGCGGGCCGAGCCCCTGCCGAACGGTGACTCGCGGGCCAGCGCGATCCGCCAGGTCGCCTCGGGTCGCTTCGGGGTGACCAGCAGCTACCTGGTCGGAGCGACCGAGATCCAGATCAAGATGGCCCAGGGCGCCAAGCCCGGCGAGGGCGGTCAGCTGCCGGGGCCGAAGGTCTACCCGTGGATCGCGAAGGTCCGCCATTCCACCCCGGGCGTCGGCCTGATCAGCCCCCCGCCACACCACGACATCTACTCGATCGAGGACCTGGCCGAGCTGATCTACGACCTGAAGACCGCCAACCCGGCCGCCCGCATCTCGGTCAAGCTGGTGGCCGAGGTGGGCGTCGGGACCATCGCCGCGGGCGTGGTGAAGGCGCACGCTGACGTCGTCCTGATCAGCGGCCACGATGGGGGGACGGGCGCCTCGCCGGTGGGCTCGATCGCCCACTCGGGCATCCCCTGGGAGATCGGGCTGGCCGAGGC
>JAGDMV010000009.1 GCA_017860675.1 Chloroflexota bacterium | reverse complement strand
ACCTCGAGAGCGTCTTCCTCCACCTCACCGGCAAGAAGCTGCGCGAGTAGCGGGAAGGCGGTGGCGTTCCCATGCTCAGCATCGCCTGGAAGGACCTGCTGATCCTGTTCAAGGATCGCAACGCCCTGATCGGCGCTTTCCTCCTGCCGATCGTCTTCATCGTGGTGTACCTGGGCGTGCTCGGCCAGGGCGGCGGCGGTGGTGCGGACGGCGGCGAGACGAAGCAGGTGACCCTGGTCGTCGTGAACAACGACCCGGAGGGCGCGGCCGCCCGGTCGCTCATCGAGAACCTCGGCCGCCAGGCCAACATCGTGGCCGATACCCAGTACGACGAGGCCACGGCCCGGGCCAAGCTGGAGGCGCGGGAGATCGAGCGGATGCTCCTCATCCCCGCGACCTTCAGCGCAGACGCGGCCGCCGGCCGGGAGGCCAACGTCCGGCTGATCAACAACAGCCTTGATCGCGGCACGAACGAGGCCCTCCTGATGGGCGTCACCGGCGTGACCCGCCAGATGTCGCTCGAACAGCAGATCGTGGCCAGCCTCGAGCGGCTGGGTGCCATGCAGCGGGCCAACCCGTCGTTCGACCCGGCCACCTCGGCCGAGGTCGCGGTACCCATCGCCCGGCGCCAGTTCGAGGAGTCGCGCGACCGACCCCTGGTCGCCGTGACGTCGGGGGTGCCGGCATCGCTGGGCGGCCAGGAGCAGGTCCAGATCTCAGGCATCCAGATCGGCGTGCCCGGGATGAGCGTCCTCTTCATCTTCCTGACCGCCCAGATCACCGCCCGCTCGATCTACGACGAGAAGAAGACAGGCACCTTCCGCCGGCTGATCGCCGCCCCGCTGCGCAAGTGGCCGATGCTCACCGGCAAGCTCATCCCCAACTTCATCGTCGTCTTGCTCCAGGTCGTCTTCCTGTTCGCGGCCGGCATGTTCCTCATGCCCCTGCTGGGCATGGACGCGCTCCGGCTGGGCAACGACATCCCGGCCCTGGTGCTCCTGGTCCTCTCGATCGCGCTCTGCTGCACCACGCTGGGCCTGCTGATCGCTGCCGTGGCCAGGACCGAGGCCCAGATCGGGGGGATCGCCGCCCTCGTCCTGTGGGTGCTGGCCTTCCTGGGCGGCGCGTTCATCCCCCTGTTCCTGATCAACGAGAGCATGGCCACGCTCGGCCAGGTGACGCCGCACTACTGGGCCGTGACCGGCTTCTACGACCTGCTCACCCGGGGCCAGGGCCTCGGGGCGATCCTCGACTCGATCCTGGTCCTGCTCGGCTTCTCGGCCGCCTTCTTCGTCATCGGCGCCTGGCGCTTCGAGTGGGACTGAGGGTGGGACGATGAATGCGATCCGCGCCACCCTCGCGATCAGCTGGAAGGAGCTCCTGGTCACCTTCCGCGACCGTGGCCTGCTGGCGATCCTGTTCGTGCTGCCCCTGGTGTTCGGCACGCTGTTCAGCCTCTCCCAGCAGGGAGCGCTCGACGTGGCGACCGGTGTCACCCCGATCACCGTCAGGGTGTTCGTGGTCAACGACGACGAGGGCGTCTACGGTCAGCAGGTGGTCGACGCCCTCAAGCAGATGGCGATGCTCGACATCGAGCAGCTCGACTCCGCCGGGGAGGCAGACCGCCGGGTCGGCAACGGCGATCGGGCGGCGGCAATCCTGATCCCGGCCGGCTTCAGCGCCGGCATCGATGCCTACCAGCCGCAGCAGGTGCGCGTCGTCGTCGATCCGGCCCAGGGGTCGATCGCCGACGTGGTCGCCGGCCTGGCCAACTACGCCGTCTCGCCCGTCTCCATCCAGGGCGAGCTGCTCCAGGGAACACGGACCTTCCTGGACCAGGTCGGCCTGCTCGAGGACGCGCCGCCGGAAACGATCCAGGCCATCGAGGCCCAGACCGTCGGGGCGATCATGGCCCAGCTCCAGGCGATGCAGAGCGACCCGCCCATCTCGGTCGTTCCCGAGGGCACCGGGACGGACCCGCAGCCGATCAACCTGCTCGACAGCTTCATGCCGGCCTTCGCCGTGATGTTCGCCTTCTTCCTCACCGGGCACATCGGCCAGGTGCTCCACCGGGAGCGCGACGAGGGCACCCTCCGGCGGCTGCTGGCCTCACCGCTGAGCCGGGCCGCGATCATCGCCGGGCCGATGATCGCCTACGTGATCATCGTCGTCCTGCAGGTGGTGTTCCTGTTCGGGGTCTCGGCCGGCCTGTTCGGGATGGACATCGGCGATTCCCTGCTCGGCCTGTTGGCGGTATCCGTGGCGCTCGGCCTGACGGTGGCGACGCTGGGCCTGCTGCTGGGGGTCGTGACCCGCACCGGCCGCCAGGCCGACACGCTCGGCACCCTGATCGCGTTCATCCTGCCGTTCATCAGCGGCATCTTCCCGATGAACGGCACCGAGCCCGCCTACCTGGCCGGTGGCCCCATGGCAACGATCGCGAGGTTCATCCCCCACATGCACGCGGCCGAGGGCTACCGGCTGGTCATGACCAGCGAGGGCACGATCGAGACGGTGATGGTCCAGGTCGTCGTCCTGCTGGGCTTCGCCGTGATCTTCTTCGCCCTCGCCAGCCGGCGGCTGCGCAGCTGGGGCCGGGCCTGACGCTCGGGGACGCCCTGGCGGCGGGCGGCGTGCATGGCCCGGCCGCCCGGGGGCGCCGGCCGCAGGGGAGGTCCCCGGTCCTGCGGCTAGTCGAGCCCGGCGGCGACGACGCCGGGCAGCGCCGCCGCCTTCGAGGCCACGTCCAGCCGGAAGGCCGCCTGTTCGAGCTTCTTGATGAGCGCGTCGAGCTGGCCGACCTCGCGCATGATCTCCTCGAGCCTCGCCGGCGTCGCCGCCCGTGCCAGCTGTTCCAGGTCCCGCCGCAGCGCCTGGGAGCGAGCTCTCGCCGAGGCGAGCTCGCGCTTCAGGTCGCGGACCAGCTGCTTCGCGGTCCGCCCGGTGGCCGCCTCCTCGCCGCTCACCACCGGGCGTCGTCCGCCACGCCGCGACGCCTTCTTGAGATCAGGGATCCGTCGCTGCAGTCGCTCGATCTCGGCGGACGTCGCCGTGGCCTGTCGCTCCACCCGGGCCACGCTCTGCCGCCAGCGCACTCGCTCCCGGCGCGCGCTCCCGCGCAGCGCCGCGAGCCCAGGCTCGCGGCTCAAGGCCCGCAGCTCGGTGGCGAAGGAAAGCCCGTTGAGTGCCGCGCCGATGCCGGACAGCCACGCATCCAGGCTCGCCGCCGTCACCGATCCCTGCCCGACGACCCCGGGCCCGCTGGGGCTGGTCAGCGTCCCCCGCTCCAGCATGCGGGTCTGCGCGACCGCGGCGGCCGTCTGCGCGGCTCCGACGACGGTCGAGAAGAACCCGCCGACCCCGCCCGAGACGAACATCAGCATGACGTCGAGCAGGAAGAGGCCGATGCTCTTCTCCCACTTCGCCCGCGAGAAGGCCTCCGCCGCCGGCTGCTCGCCCTTGAGGGTCACCGAGTAGCGGGCGTACTTGGCGGGCGCCTCCCTGCGCAGCTCCGAGAGCTCCATCGGGTCCAGCTGGTTCGTCCAGATCGCCTGCCGCGTCTTGGCGATGTTGACCAGGATGTCGTTCAGCGTCTTCTGGATGCCCGCGGCCGTGATCGGGATGTCGTGCTGGCGCATGACCCCGAGCAGCGGGACCTCCTTGGTCCGGGCGGCCATCTGTCCCTCGATGTCGGCGAGCTGTGCCGCGATCCGCCGGAGGTCGGGCTCCGACGAGGACACCGTCGCGGGGCGCGGCCCGCCGGAGACGCCGGGGGCGACGCGACGGAGCTTCGCCTGCTCGGCCTCGAGGCGGGCCCTCCGCTGCTCCAGCGGACCCCATGGCCGGGCCACGCTGGCGAAGAACGCCGGGCCCCTGGCAAGGAGACCGCGGGTCTGCTTCTCTGCATCCGCCAGGTTCGCCAGGGCGAGGCGCTTGATCGCGGCCCGGTAGGCGGCCGGCGCCAGGGTGGTCGCCACCGGCCGTTCCTCGGCGGAGCCCGGACGAACCTCCTGCAGGACGCGCATCAGGAACCCGGCGGGATCCGCGCGGTTCTCGTACCACTGCCTCGGCGAGACCCGGTCCAGGACGGCGTAGGCGCGCATCTCGGACGGCTGCGCCTCGCCGACCGGTCCGGCCTTGAGCCAGTCCTCGAACAGGTCCAGCGGACGGATCTCGTGCCGGGCGCGCGCCACGTCGAACCAGCCGAGCATGACTGTGCCGCCCCGCTCGAAGACGTCGAGGATGATCGTGGTGCCGATGCGGACGCCGGGGTGATACGTGAGCCGACCCACCCGGACCGCCGGTACGCCACCCGGTCCCTCGGCGATCGCGGAGCGCTGCTCCGGCGCGGTGCCCTGCCGTTGCAGGGCGGTTCGCTCCTCCCGGGCCTGACCCGCCCGGGTCGTCCGGTCGATCAACCGGGCGACGGAGGCATTGCCGACCTCCCGCTGGAGCCGGATGACGACGCCTTCGCGGACCATGCCGTCCGCTTGCGCCAGCGCGTTCGCCCGGTCTGGGAGCGTGGGGCCCATGCAGCTCAGGTAGGCGTCGCAGATGGCGCCCGCGCCATCGCCGCCATGCGCGTCGCCGGCCACTGCCGGCCGCCGGCGGGCGGCCCGCCTGGGCTGGTACCCATGCCTGGCCGGGCCCCGTGGCTCGGTCATGGCCGGGAACGAGACGTCCGCCCCGTCGACGGACGCCGCTGCTCGTCGCCGCCCGGGACCTTCACCCGCACGTCGCCTGCATCCAGCTCGGTCACCGTGGCTCGCTCCGCGCGACGAACCAGCCTCGGGGCTCCACGGGCGGCCCGTCGCAGATCGGCATTGTCGACCGCCGGGCCCCGGCTGGGAACGGCCTGCGGGGTTGCCCTTCGGGCACGTTTGGCTGCCCGATCGTGCAGGGCGGCGCTGCGCGCCCCCGCCGAGTCGCTCCAAGCCCCCCACGCATCGAAGGCAAAGGCGGCCGTGCTCCACGCCATCTACGACCAGATCGTCGTGCCAGGGAGGTGGATCGTGTCAGTGGGGCTCACGCGCTCGGCCTACGCCCACGGGTTCGCGCGCGCTGCCCGAAAAGGCTGCAATGGCGCGCCCGACAGGATTCGAACCTGCGACCTTCGGCTCCGGAGGCCGACGCTCTATCCGCTGAGCTACAGGCGCGCGCTCACGGTCGCCGTCGCGGCGCCGCGGGGGGGAGTATAGGCCGCCTCCGGCGGCGACGCGCATGGGTGCGCCGTCACGGAAACGTCGAAGCGGCTCCCGAGGGAGCCGCTTCGATGCTGTCCCGGTGAAGCTCCGGCCGGTCACCCGCCCGGCTTCTGCCACGCTACAAGGGCATCTATCACGTCGGCTGCACCGACTACCCTAACCCTACCTACCCATGACCCTGCAGCTAGGGCAGCACGTCGCTTGCGCGACTGCACGCAGTCTACCGAACGTGGAGCGCCGCGCCAAGGGTTTTCGCGCGCAGTTTGGTTAATAAACCGCAACAATCGAACACGCGTGCTCACCGCCCGGGCGCCCGACCGCCTGGCGGAACGCAGGCGTCCCCCATCGGTCGGGTTGCTGTCGGCCGTTTCGTTCGCTGCCGGCATCGCGTCCCCCCGGCGGCCAACGTGCTGCGGCACGCACTCAGCTCTCGGCGATCGTCACCGACCGCATCGCCACCGGCTCGACCGGGAAGTCGCCCCGGCCGGTCTTCGCCGTCGCGATCGCGTCCACCACGTCCAGGCCCGACAGTACCGTGCCGAAGATCGTGTAGTTCTTGGGCAGCTTGCCGCGCAGGTCGGCGTGGCAGATGAAGAACTGTGAGCCGTTCGTGTTCGGGCCGGCGTTGGCCATCGCGACCGCGCCCCGGACGTAGTCGCCGGTGAAGGGCTCGTCCTCGAAGCGGTAGCCCGGCCCGCCCTGGCCGACCCGGCCGGGGTTGTGGACCTTGCCGTTCGCCTCGAGCCGGCCGTACTCGCCGTCACCGCCCTGGATGACGAAGCCGGGAATGACCCGGTGGAAGACCACTCCGTCGTAGAACCCCTGCTTCGCCAGCTTCACGAAGTTGCCCGCGGCCTTGGGGGCCCCGGCGACGTGCAGGTCGATGACGATGTCGCCCTTGTCGGTGGCGATGGTCGCGGTGGTGGGCATGCCCGGTCCTCCATGTGAGCGGCCGTCCGGCCGCGGGTGGCACCGCCCCCGGGGGCGGCGATCGGTGGCGCCGCTGAGCACGGCGCCGTGCGCTGGCCCCCCGGCCTGCTACGGGCCGCTGACGGTGACCTTGGTGATGGTGGGCGGCGAATCGCCGATCGGGGCGTTCCGGCCGTCGGTGGTGGTGGGGGTCTTGGCAATGGCGTCGACCACGTCCATGCCCTCGACCACGCTGCCCATGATCGCGTAGGTGTTCGCCTTCGACAGCGATCCGGCCGCCTCGTCGTCGAGGACGATGAAGAACTGCGACCCCTGCGAGTTCGGCTTGGAGGTTCGGGCCATGGCCACGACACCGCGCTGGTACGGCGCCGTCACCGGGTCGTCGGGGATCGTGTAGCCGGGGCCGCCGGTGCCGACGCGGGGCCAGTTGAAGATCGGCTGCTTGCCCCACAGCACGTCTCCGCCCTGGATGACGAAGTCGGGGACGATCCGGTGGAAGATCGTCTGGTCGTACATCCCGCAGCGGGCGAGGGCGACGAAATTGGCGGTCGCATGGGGGGCGAGGCTGCCGTCGACCGCGATCACGATCTGCCCCTGCGTCGTGTCCAGGGTGACGGTGGCTTTCTCGTTCGACGTGAACGGCGGCGGTGCGCTGGTGGGGCAGGCCGCGGCCGGGGCAGCAGTCTGCGAGGAGGTCGGTGCGGGTGTCGGGGACGAGCCGCTGGCGGAGCAGGCGGCGGCGGCGAGGGCCGCGGCGACGGCCAGCGCGGCGAGCGCGATCGGGTGACGGGCGGGAGAAGCGGTCATGCGGCAGCCTCCAGGGCGGGCGGGATGAGGGTTCTGGCCGGAGACCGGCATCGTCAGGCGAGGGCCCCGGAGGCCGCACCCACGGCGGGCCGGGCGGCACCGGGCGAAGCCTCGGCCGTGTCGGCCAGGGCGTCGCGGACGGCCGCGACCGTTGCCGCGATGTCCGCCGCCCTGATCCCGAAGTGGGTGACAGCCCGGATCGTGTCGCGCCCGAACGGGCCCATGAGCACGCCACGGTCTCGCAGCGCGTCCAGGAACGCCGCCGGCTCGCGGTCCACGCGGAAGACCACGAAGTTGGTCACCGCCCGGTCCGGGTCGAGCGGACCAGGAGTCGGCTGGGTGATCCCGCCGGGCGAGCCGATCCCGTCGAGCCCGGCCAGCCCTTCGGCCAGGAGCCGGGCGTTGCGATGGTCCTCGGCCAGGCGGGGGATCATCCCGTCCGGCCCGTCGGACAGCGCCACCAGGCCGGCCGCGGCCAGGAAGCCGGCCTGGCGCATCCCGCCCCCGACCAGCTTCCGTGCCCGTCGAGCGCGCCAGATGAAGTCGCGCGAGCCGACCACGACCGATCCGACGGGGCAGGCCAGGCCCTTGCTCAGGCAGAAGGTGACCGAGTCGGCCGGCCCGGCCAGCTCGGCGGGGCGGACGCCCAGGGCGACAACCGCGTTGAAGAAGCGGGCGCCGTCGACGTGGAGAGGCACGCCGTGCTCGTGGGCGATGTCCGCCACCGTCCGCGTGTACTCGACCGACAGCGGCCTGGCCATCGACTGCGAGTGGGTGTTCTCGATGGCGACGAGGCCGGTGACCGGCTGGTGCGGATCGCCCGGATCGCGGAAGGCCGCCCGCAGCTCGTCCAGGTCGAACGTCCCGTCGGGCCGGTCGCGGAGCATGCACACCGAGGCGCCGACGACGACCGCGTGGCCGGAGGCCTCGTGGACGACCAGGTGGCTGTCCCGCGAGGCGATCGCCTCCTGGCCGCGGGCCAGGTGGGCCAGCTGGGCGACGAGGTTGCCCATCGTGCCCGAGGCGACGAACAGCGCGGCCTCCTTGCCGAGTAGCGCGGCGGCCCGCGCCTCGAGGGCGTTGATCGTCGGGTCGTCGCCGTAGACGTCGTCGCCGACCTCGGCCGCGGCGATGGCGGCGCGCATCGCCGGCGTTGGCAGGGTGACGGTGTCGGAGCGCAGGTCGATGGGAGGCATTGCCGGGCGAGGATAGCGCCACTCCGCGGGTGGTGCCCCGCGGCAGCCGGCGGCCATTCGCGCCGCGCTCCCCCGTTCGGGCCGCGCCTACAATCCGATCGCGAGCGATGTCAGGGAGACGACGATGGTCGAGAGCGTCGAGGTCGAGGTCCGCAACCCCAACGGGATCCACGCTCGGCCGGCCGTCGAGTTCGTCAAGGCCGCCTCCCGGTTCACCTCGTCCGTCACCCTCCAGAACCTGACCCGCGGCGGCGACCCGGCCGATGCCAAGGACCTGTTCGCGGTCGCCCGGGCGGCGGCGCGGATGGGCCACCGGGTCCGGATCGAAGCCGAGGGGGAGGACGCGGCCGCCGCCGTGACGGCCTTGCGCGACCTGGTGGTGTCCGGGCTGGGCGAACGGCTGGAGGGTGCCGCAGAGGCGGCGCCGATCGTCGCACCCGCGTCGCCGGCCCCTGCTTCGTCCCCGACGACGGGACTCGCCTCGCTCGCGGGCCGCTCGGCGCGCCTGGACGTGGTAGCGGCGGGGCCGTTCGACCTCGCCCTCCGCGCCCCGGCCCTCGCTCGTGCCCTCCAGGGCGCCGGGGTCGAGGTGACGGTCGAGAGCCCCGATGCCGGCCGGCCGCCGGTTCCCGCTTCGAGCGTCCCGCAGGTGGCCACGATCCGGCTGGACGCCGGCGGGCGGGTCCGGTTCGTCGCACCCGGCGACGGTGGCGAGGCGGGGCTGGCCGTCGTGCGGCCGATCGCTGGCGAGATCGGCCCGGTCGCCTCGATCGGCTTTCGCCTGCCGGGGACGGGCGCGGCCCCGGGAGTTGCCATCGCCCCTGCCTGGCGGTACCGGCAGGGTCCGGCCGGCGGAGAGGGGACTGGTGGTGCCGCAGCCGCCGCGGCGCCCGCGAATGCCGCCGCGGCGCCCGCGAATGCCGCCGCAGCCTCGACGGTCGAAGAGGCCGCCGCAGTCGCGGCCACGCAGCTCGCCGACCTCGGGGCCCGCGTCCGCGCCGAGGGCCGCGAGGAGGAAGCCGGCATCTTCGAGTTCCAGGCGATGACCGCCACCAACCCGACGCTCATGGCCGACGCGAGTGCCCGTGTCGCAGGCGGCGCCTCCCCGGTCGAGGCAGTCCGGGCCGCGGCCGAGGAGGTCGCGGCCGGCTGGGCCGGTACCGGCGACGAGCTGCTGGCGGCCCGCGGGGCGGACCTTCGCGACGTCGCCGAGCGGATCGTGCGCGTGCTCACCGGCGCGGCACTCCTGCTGCCGACCGAGCCGGCGATCGCGGTGGCCGAGGACCTCCCGCCCTCGGTCACGGCCGAGATCCCGCCTGGCCTGCTGCGCGGCATCGCCATGGAGGGCGGCTCGCGGACGGCCCACGCCGCGATCCTTGCCCGCGGCCTGGGCATCCCCTGCGTCGTCGGCACGGAGGGCCTGCTGGCGGCTCTCGAAGCCGCGGCCGCGGAGGGGCCTTCGGCCGGCGCGGTGCCGCTGCTCGGGATCGACGGGGCAGCCGGGGTCGTCGTCGTCAACCCGACCGAGCCCGAGGAGACCGCGCTGCGCGCGGCGGAGGCGGCCGCCGCGGAGCGGGCCACCCGTGCCGCCGAGCTGCTGGGCCGCCGGGGCGCTCTTGCCGACGGCGAGCCGGTGATGCTCGCGGCCAACATCGGCGGGCCGGACGACGCCGCCCGGGCCATCGAGGCCGGCGCGGAGGGCGTGGGCCTCTTCCGGACCGAGTTCGTGTTCATGAAGCGCCCGTATGCACCAACCGAGGAGGAGCAGGTCGAGGCCTACCGGCGCGTGTTCGAGGCCTTCGGTCCCGATCGCCCGGTCGTCGTCCGCCTGGCCGACATCGGCGGCGACAAGGACATCCCCTACCTCGGGCTGCCGGCGGAGGCAAACCCGTTCCTCGGCGTTCGTGCGATCCGCCTTGCCTACCGCTCCCGCGAGCTGCTGGTGACCCAGCTGCGGGCGGTGTCGCGGGCCGCTGCGCTTGCCGGCGTCACGCCACACGTCATGGCGCCGATGGTCGCGACGACGGCAGACGTTGACCTGCTCGACTCGCTTCGCGACGAGGCGCAGGCGGGCCTCGCGGCCGAGGGAGCGCCCCGGGCCGAGCGGATCGTGACCGGGATCATGGTCGAGATCCCGTCGGCCGCCCTGCTGGCGGCCGAGCTCGCCCGGCGGGTGGACTTCTTCTCGATCGGGACGAACGATCTGACCCAGTACACGATGGCCGCCGACCGCGGCAACGCGACCCTCGGCCCGCTCCAGGACGCGCTCCACCCGGCGGTCCTGCGGCTGATCGAGCGGGTCGTGGCCGGCGCGGACGCCTCGGGCATCCCCGTCGCTGTCTGCGGCGAGCTCGCGGCCGACCCGGCCGGAGCCCTCGTGCTGGTCGGCCTCGGCGTCGACGAGCTCTCGGCCGATGCGGGCGCCCTCGGCGAGGTCCGGCTGGCGCTGGCGGCCTGCACCCGGGCGGATCTCGACGGGCTCGCCCGGGCTGCCCTTGCCGCGCCGGACGCCTCAACGGTCCGGGCGCTGGCCGCCGGGCTCCTGGCCAGGACGGGCTGACCAGGCGCCGGTCATTCCGGCACCTGTCGCTGCGTCCCCGTGGCGCCTCTGCTACGATCGCCGGCGCCGCGGACCCGTGGTGTAGCGGCCCAACATGCCAGCCTGTCACGCTGGAGATCGCCGGTTCGAATCCGGTCGGGTCCGCCATCGACCGTCGCATCATCCGACGCCCCGCCGATCGCCCGCGGCGGGGCGTCCCTTTTGCGGGGCGCTTCGATCAGCCCAGGCCGGCGAAGAGGTCCGTCTCGGGGAGGTTCACCGGGACCCGGGCCGTCCGCAGGACGAATGACTCCGAGCCCACCAGGCCGGCCCAGGCATCCGGACCGACGGCGATCAGCGGATTGTCGGCCGCGATCTGGCTGCGGTGCGCCCGGAGGGCGGCGAACCGGGCGGACGCGAAGGCGGCCACGTCGACGCGGGTCGTCACCGCCTCGTCCGGAACGGTCGACCTGGCCACGAACTCCTCCCACGCGGCCAGCTCCTCGGCCGATGCGTCGGTTGGGCGTGACCAGAACGAACGCATCCCCTGCGCCTCGAGCCGGGCCGTGAGGGCCTCGCGCAGGCCGCGCGGCCAGGCCTGCTCATAGAGCTTGGCGGGCGCCCACGGGGCGAGGCCTCCCTCGGTCTCGGAAGGGCCCCTGCCGCCGTGCTCGATGGCCAGCTGCTCCGGGTACCAGGCTGGATCGGCGGACCGCTCGAACGCGGCCACCGCAACCTCGTGGGCCCGGACGTGGTCGGGGTGGCCGTAGCCGCCGAAGTCGTTGTACGTGGTCATCACGTCGGGCCGGTAGGTGCGAACCAGCCACGTCAGCCGGCGGGCGGCGTCATCCAGGGGCGCCTGCCAGAAGGCGCGCGCGTCGCGGTTGCCGGCGTCGCCCATCATCCCCGAGTCGCGGTACCCGAGGTTCTCCCACTCGGTCACGCCCAGGTGGCGCATGGCCGCCTCCAGCTCGGCGGCCCGGATCTCGCCCAGGCGGCGCTGGTTCTCCTCCGTCGCCAGCTCGGGGTCGACGATCTCGCCCAGCTCCCCCCGGGTGCAGGTGACCAGCACTACCCGGTGACCCTCGGCCACGGCCTTCGCCATCACCCCGCCGGTGCCGATCACCTCGTCATCCGGGTGGGCGTGGACGGCCATGAGGGTGAGTCTGCGGGGGATCGCGGCCATGGTCCGGCGAACGATACACGCGAGCGTCTCGCGGCGCGTCGCGGGACGGTCCGCTGGCGCGGTTGCGACCGATGGGCGATCATCCCCCGACCGGCCGCCACCCGGAGCGGGCGAGACAGGAGGCCCAGCAGATGGACCTGAGCAGCCGTATCCATCCACCGACGGGCGCGCACCGGGCGGTCCGACTTATCGGCGCTGCCCTGGCGGGTGCGCTCGCCTTCTCCCTGCTCGCCACCTCGGTCGCCGTCGCAGCACCCCGGCGACCCGGCCCGCTCGCCCCGCCCGAGCCGGCGGCCTTCAGCGCGGCGGCTGTCGACCTGCGCCTGTCGGCAGTCGTCGGCGGGCTGACGGGGCCGGTCGCCATCGTCGGGGCACGCGACGGCCGGGACCGCCTGTTCGTCGTCGAGCAGGCCGGCCGCATCCGGATCGTCAAGGGCGGCACTCTCCTGGCGACCCCGTTCCTCGACATCCGCTCGAAGGTGAGCGACGGCGGCGAGCGCGGCCTGCTCGGACTGGCGTTCCACCCGGCATTCGCCACGAACGGCCGGTTCTACGTCTTCTACACGCGGCGGGACGGCGATCTCGTCATCTCGCAGTTCAGCGTCAGCCCGACCGACCCCGACCAGGCCTCGACGACCGAGAAGGTCATCCTTCGCATCGAGCACAGCCGCTACCCGAACCACAACGGCGGCCAGCTTGCGTTCGGCCCCGACGGCTACCTGTACATCGCGACCGGCGACGGAGGCGGTGCCGGCGACCCGCTGGAGAACGCCCAGGACCGGCGCTCACGGCTCGGGAAGCTGCTGAGGATCGACGTCGACCGGACGACGGCGACACGCAACTACGCCATCCCGTCGAGCAACCCGTATGCCACCAGCACGGTCTACCGGCGCGAGATCTGGTCGTACGGACTGCGCAACCCGTGGCGCTTCTCGTTCGACCGCTCGACGGGCGACCTCTGGATCGGCGACGTGGGCCAGGGCCGGTACGAGGAGGTGGACCGGGGCAGGCGGGCATCGGGCGGCGGCCGGGGGGTGAACTTCGGCTGGGACGTCATGGAGGGCCGGCACTGCTACGAGCCGGCTTCCGGCTGCAACACGAGCGGCAAGCGGCCACCCCTGGCCGAGTACCGCCACGCCGTCACGGGCGTGGACAACTGCTCGATCACGGGAGGTTACGTCTACCGCGGCACGAGCTATCCCGACATGCGTGGCGGCTACTTCTTCGGCGACTTCTGCAGCGGGCGGATCTGGTCGGTGGTGGCCAACGGGTCCACCTCGCAGGCCGAGGCCCTGGAGCTTGATTCGCCCGCCCGGATCAGCGCCTTCGGCCAGGACGACGCCGGCGAGCTGTACCTGGCCGACTACGCGACCGGCACGATCTACCGGCTGGTCGACCAGGGCTGATCCCGGACGCGCCTCCGGAGGGGCGCGACAGGGACCGCCGCAGCCGGCTCAGTCGGTCGGCGGCGCGGACCCTCGCGCGGCGAACCGCCGCGGCTCGTCGCGGGCTAGTTCTTCGGGTCGCCGTCGCCGGCCTGGATCACCCCCAGCGCCCCCCGCCCGACGTGGGTGAAGGCGTGGTCGATGATCGGGTAGAGGCCATCCTCGGCGAGCGTGAGCTCCACGATCGCGCCCTGGCCGGGCGAGAGGTCGACCGCCTGCGAGCCCCACGACCCGGCGTTGCCGGGCCGCAGCTCGATCCCCTCCTTGACGACCCGGTCGAAGACCGCCCCGGTGACGTGGAACGAGCTGCCGAGGTTGGGGCCGGCGTTCAACAGGAAGATCCGGACCCGCTTCCCGGTCGCGACCTGGATGGGGTTGTCGCCGTACTGGTCGGCCACGCCGTTGAACACCACGAAGTCGGGCGACGGGGCGCCCGCTGCGGCCTTCGCCAGTGATGCCGGCTCGCCCTGGGGCCCCAGGTACCACTCCGACTGGACGAGGAAGAGCTCCTGGTCCACCTTGGAGAGTCCGCCCTTGGGCTCGACGATCACCATGCCGTACATGCCGTTGGCGATCTGCTGGAGGGCCGGCGCGCTCCCGCCGTAGTACATCCAGACGCCGGCGTAGCGCGCCTTCCACCCGTAGATCTTCTCCTCGCCGGGGTTGATCGAGACCATCTCGTCGTTCCAGGCCACCGTCGAGCCCTGGAAGACGATCGAATGTGGCAGCTTGTTGGTGGCCGGGTTCCGCAGCGTGACCCGCACGGTGTCGCCGACCCGCACCCGCATCACCGGCCCGGGGACCTGGCCGCCGAAGGTCCAGACGGCCTGGACGTAGCCGTCGGCGACCGTCATCGGCTTCTCCTCGATGGCCAGGTCGATGTCGTGGGTCGTGCCGGGCAGGACCGCGGGGGCCCGCGGGTCGCGTGGGACGTAGGCGGGTGCATTGGGGTCTGCCGGCACATCGGGCGCGGCGGACGGTTCGCCGCCGTTCCCGCTGGAGCTCCCCCGGACGGCGATCGAGCCGGTCATGCCGGCCTCGGCATGACCGGGCACCGAGCACTGGAAGGAAACGCCGCCGGCAGGCACGTCCACGATGCCGCTCGCCGACCGGCTGGGCTCGGCGGAGATCCGCGTGCCGTCGGGGAAGGTGACGTCGTGGGTGAGCGACCCCCGGTTCACCAGGCGGACCTGGTATCGCCCGGGCTGATCGACCGTGAACGTGCTCGGCTGGAAGGCCGTGTCGGTCGCCGAGATCTCCAGCGAGCCGAGCACGCCGCCAGGCGGGCTCGGGCTGGGTGCCGGCGTCGAGACCGGGCTGCCGTCGGGCGAAGCCGACGAGGTCGGCGCCGGGCTGGCACCGGTTGTGGCAGCGGGTGTGGGGGCGAGCGAGGGCGCATACGTCCACGTCGGCGATGGGCCGCCGCAGCCGGCCACGACCAGGGCCGCGGCGAGCAGCAGCCCGGTGGCCGTCTTCTCCCGCCTGCTCACCGGTCCGTCCCTCCGGGTTCGCGATCCGGGGCCGCGCCGGCCGACGAGCGGAGATCCGCGAGAGTGGCCTGGTCGAGCGCAGCCAGCATCGCGCCCTGCGCGGCGACGAAGGGCTCGTGAACCTCGCAGACCGTGTCGGTGCCGCATGGGCCGCCGCGGAGAATGCACGTCCGCCGGCGACTGTCGCCCTCCACCGCCTCGACCACGTCAAGCAGGGTGATGTCCGTGGCGGGCCGCCGGAGGCGGTACCCGCCGCTGCGGCCCGGGACCGCGTCCACCAGGCCGGCACGCCCGAGATCGAGCATGACCTCCGGCAGGAACTGGCGCGGGATGGCCATGTCGGCCGCGATCCTGCTGACCGACTGGAGGCTGCCGTTCCGGCTCCGGGCCAGCGCGAGCATGGCCCGGATGGCGTAGTCGCCGCGCTTGGTGAGGTCGAGTCGCACGGTCCGAGTATGCCCGGTCGGGCCGGATCGGGCCCGGAGCGACCCCCGGATGCGTCGCCCGTTCTCCTCGGCGGGGCGCCGCCGATGTGCCTGCTAGACTCCCCCGACCGCGACCCGGCGAACCCGTCCGCGCACCGGGTGGCCGGGCAGCGTAGTGGAGGTGGCAGCGATGGCCGACGAGCGCGAGCGCTGGGCGCTCATCCTCGGCGCCTCGAGCGGCATGGGCGAGGCGACCGCGATCGCCCTGGCGAAGGCGGGGTACCGCATCTGCGGCATCCACCTGGACTTCCGGGCCAGCCTCGCCCACGTCGAGGAGATCAAGGCCGCGATCTGGGCGGCCGGCAGCGAGGCCCTGTTCGTCAACACCAACGCGGCAAGCGACGAGAAGCGGGCGGCCGCGATCGCCGCCCTCGCCGAACGCTTCGAGCAGTCGCGGGCCGAGGGCCGCCACCCGTACGTCCGCGTCCTGCTGCACTCGCTGGCCTTCGGCTCCCTGCTGCCGTTTCTCGCCGACGACCCGAAGGACGCGATCAGCCGGAAGCAGATGGAGATGACCCTCGACGTGATGGCCAGCAGTCTCGTCTACTGGGTCCAGGACCTCTACCGGGGCGGCTTCCTGGAGCGCGGCTCCAAGGTCTGGGCGCTCACCTCCGAGGGCTCCATCCACGTGATCCCGTCGTACGGGGCCGTCTCGGCGGCCAAGTCCGCCCTCGAGTCGAACTGTCGCCAGCTGGCCATGGAGCTCGCCCGGCGCGGCACGGGGATCGCCGTGAACGCCCTCCGGGCCGGCACGACCGACACGCCGGCCCTGCGCAAGATCAAGGAAGCGGACACGATCATGGCGGTGACCCGCCGACGCAACCCCCATGGTCGCCTGACGACAGTCGAGGACGTGGCCACGGCGATCGTGCATCTCTCCGAGCCGGACTCCGACTGGATCAGCGGCGACACGATCGGCGTCGATGGCGCCGAGTTCGTCACCGGCTTCTCCACGGAGTCGGCCATTATCTAGTCGGGGTCGAGAACAGTCGGGGTCGAGAAGGGACCGGGCGGACCGCCACTCGCGCCTCGAGCCCGCCGACCGGTCGGTCGGGGGAGGCGCCGGGCTCGTCAGCCGTCCCAGGCGGTGAGCTGACGCGCGGCCGGGGTCATCTCCAGCGACCCTTCGCTCGTGACCCACCAGGCGGCGAGGTCGCGGCGGCGGGCGGCCGGCCCGATGTCCCGTGCCCCCTGGAGGAACAGGGCCTTCGACCATACCTCCGCCCAGGCAGGATCGGGCCCGGCCACGGTGACCGCCAGCAGGCCGGGACCGCCGGGTTCGCCCGTCCGCGGATCCAGCAGGTGATGCACCGGCCGGCCATCGGGCCCCTCCCGGGTGTGGACCCGGACTGATGACGTGCAGACCGCGCCCCGCTCGAGGGCGAGCACCGCCAGCTCGTCCGGCCGGCCGCGCGGGTCCTCGATCCCGATCATCCAGGGGCCCGGCTGCGGCGCCTGTCCGTCCAGCACGAGGTCGCCGCCGGCTTCCAGCAGCGCCCCGGCCGAGGTCCCGAGCGCGGGCAGGGCAGCGCGGAGCGCGTCGAACGCCCAGCGCAAGCCCAGGCCCTTGCCGATCCCGTCGAGATCGACCGGGCCGGCGATCGCGACCGCACGGCGCCGCGGATCGCGCCGCAGCCAGCGGCCGTCGGCGAAGGCCGCCGCTCGGCCGGGCGGTGCGGCGTTGTCCGGCGATCGCCAGCTCGTGCGCTGCGGCCTGGCACCCGGCTGATCACCGGCCGGATCCGGGCGACCCGCCGCCTCGCTGCGCGCGATCCCGGCTCCGGCGAGCGGTGCCCCGGTCCAGCCGAACCGCTCCATGTCGGCGAGCACGCGCGGGTCGAACGCTCCCCCGGTCAGGCGGTGGGCGCGGTCGGCGGCGGCCAGCGCGGCCGCCAGTCGCCGGCCCACGAGGCGGAGCTCGGCCGCGCCGGCTCGCCGGTTGAGCGCGGTCAGCTCGGACGTCGGGCGGTGGCGCGAGAGAGACTCCTCGATCTGCTCGATCGTCGCCGACACGGCCGACCATGCTGCCAGGGCCTGCGCGTCGCCGACCCCGACGAGGGTGAGGCGGAGCGGCGAGCCCATTGCGCGTCGCTCGAAGCGGTGGGCAGCCGGCCTTCCTGGACCGGGCGCCGGCAGTGGCGCTCCTGTCCGCGCGGCGATCGAAGCTGGCGTCCCGGTCACCGCCCGCTGCTCACGGCTTGCCCGATGCCGCGGTCGTGGCGTTCGTGGCCGGCCGCGAGCTCACCCGGGTCGCCGCCCTCGAGAGTGCCGGCAGGCGGATCGTGCTGGGCAGCGCGGCCGCGGTCCCCTCGATCGCGCCGGTCACCTCGGCCAGCCCACCCAGGGTGGTCTCGTGGTCGGCGAGCCGTGCCGCCAGCGCATCGTAGGCGTCGACGGCGGCCGCGTAGTCGGCCTCGATCCGGGCGACGGCCGCCTCCATCCCGTCATGGCTCGCCCGCAGGGCGGCGATCGCCTCGACGGACGGACGGCGGGCCGCCTCGACGGACGCGTCCGTCCCTGCCTGGAGGGCGGTCACTGCGGCGAGCGACACCGCGTAGAGCCCGGCCGCGGCACCGACCGCGATTGCGACGTGGTACGGCAGGCCCCGCCCCTCTGTCGCGGCGCGCGCCTGGACCGCCGCGGCCCGCCGGGGAACGGGCAGCGCGGAGACGCGGTTGAGCGGCGCTGCCGGCCCGGGCGTCAGCCATGCCAGCCCGTTGGACGCCGCCTGTCCGGTCGCCTCCGGCAGCAGCATGGGGGCCGGCCCCGACGCGCCAGGATGCGCCTCCACGTGCGCCCGCAGCGCACCCCCCGTCGGCAGCTCCCCGGCTTCGGGTCCCACCAGCCTGCCGGGCCGGCTGGCCGCCATCTCAGTCATCGTCCTCGACCTCGCGGGCCGGGGTGGCCGCCGGCCGGGGCGCCGCAGCAGGCGCTGCAGGTGCTGCCCTGAGCCGTGCCGCGGCCTGGGCGAGCTGCCGGTTCAGCGCCTTCAGCTTCTTCTGGGCGGCCTTCAGCCGCTTCTGCAGGTCATCCGCCGTGGCCTTGTCGGTGATCACCTGCCCCGCCGCCGCACCGAGGGCGACATCGAGGGCAGCCGTCTGCGCCCCAACGCCCTGGAGCCTGGCAGCCAGGTCGACCGAGCGCGCCTGCTCGACGGCGAGGGCGTCGGCCAGCTCCTGGACCGAGACCGGCTTCTCGAGTGGGGCGCTGGCGGCGGTCCAGTCGGACGCGGCCCGGATCGTGGCGGCCCCGAGCACCAGGCTGACGACGACACCCGCGGTGACCGCGGTCCGGCGAGCGAAGAGTCGGATCGTCATGCTGATTCCTCCATGTGCGCGGGAAGCTCGACGGGCACGGTGCGCACCCTCGCGCCGCGCGAAGCCCCAGCGGTGGCGGTTCCCCTCTCCGGGAGCGAGGTGGAGAACGTCGGCCGGCCCTTCCTCGCCGCCCAGTAGCGGTAAGCGATAGCCATCAGCACCGCCGCCCCCGTGGCGAGGTACATCGGCAGGAGAGCAGCGGAGTCGGTGCCGGCCAGCAGCCCGTGGATCCAGGCGAGGACCCAGGCGACGGCTGCCAAGCGATGGAGCCGCAGCCACAGGCCCCGGGGAAGCAGCCGCGTCCAGCGGGCAGTGATCCCGGTCACCAGCATCGCGTACAGGGCGAGCGTGCCGAGGGCGACCGGTGCGCTCCGGTAGGCTGACAGGCCGGGAATGAACGCGCCGGCGATCCCGACCCCGGCCCACGGGTCGAGCAGCAGGGCCACCACGTGGGCGCCCAGGAAGGCCCCGGTGAACACGAGCAGGTTCTCGTGCCACGGGAAGATCCGGCGCGACAGCTGCCAGGTCGACTGGTTCGTGGGGTGAGACAGGAGCAGCCCGAACAGGACCTCGGTGGTCAGCAGGACGTAGGCGGCGATGCCCGTCGCACGAGCGGCCAGCCAGACCCGCATCTGGGCCTGGTAGGCGCTCGTCGCCGGCACGACCTGGTCGGTCGCCACCACGATGACCAGGCCGAGGAGCGCCCCGAGGACAAGCCAGGCGGCGCCGCTCAGGCGCACCGGAGCA
>JAGDMV010000238.1 GCA_017860675.1 Chloroflexota bacterium | reverse complement strand
GCCGACGCGGCGGCGCAGCTCATCGCCGCCACCGAGGAGTTCGCCGACATGTTCTGGTCCACCAAGAAGTAGCCGGAGGCCCGCCACGGAGGCCGCAGCCGGGGGGCATACCCGCGGAGCCGCCGTCGAGCCGGACCAGCCGGACGAAGTCCCGGACGGGCCGGCCCGTCGCCGGACCGCCGTGCCCCTCCAGCTCCGCGCCTTCCTGTGGCTGGTCGCGGTCGTCGCCGCCGCATTCGACCTGGCGCGGGCCGCACGCGCTGCCCGCCGCGGTCCCTGGCGGGTCGAGGTCGCCGAGCGAAGCATGGTGCCGGCGATCGATCCCGGCGACTGGCTGCTGGTCGACCCGACGATCGATCGCTGGCCGCGCCGGGGCGCGATCGTGCTCGTGCGCGAGCCGCAGACGGAGATCCTGGTCCTCAAGCGGGTGACGGCACGTCCCGGCGACGCCGTCGTGGCCGCTGACGGGCAGCGGACCACCCTGGGACCATGGGACGCCTGGCTGACCGGCGACGCGGCTGGCCTGTCGGTCGACTCGCGCCGCTACGGTCCGGTGCCGCTCGAGCGCCTGGTGGCGCGGGCCTGGTTCCGGTATGGCCCCGCGACCCGGGTCGGGCGGCTCGACACGAGGCCTCGCTGAGCCTCCTGGTGCCGCGCGATCAGGGGGCTCCCGCCCCGGGGCTGGCGGGCGTCCGGCAGCGAGAACCGCGCGATCAGCCGGATTGGAGCGCCGTCAGCCGGCTCGGACCGGCGTCAGCCGGCTCGGGCCGGCGTCAGCCGGCGCCGGCCGCCACCTCGACCGCGGCCGCCTGGCTGATCTCGACGCCGGCCGCACGGCAGTCCTCGGCGAAACGCGGAAGCCCCTCGTCGCTCATGTCCCAGCGCGAGGGGAAGCCAATCAGCCGGTCCAGCCCAAGTGCGGCGAAGGCGGCGACGCGGTCCGCTCGCTCCTGGCCGCTGCCCCCGACCGCCCCGTCGGCGCAGTAGAGCGAGATGCGCAGGCTGGCGGGATCGCGACCGATCTCCTCGCACCGCTGCCGCGCGATCGGCACGATGGCCGCCACCTCGTTCGGGTCGAGGTAGACGAGGTTGAGCTCGTCGGCGAAGCGGGCCGCCAGGCGAAAGGTGACGTTCTTGCCGTTGCCACCGACGATGACCGGGATGTGACCGCCGGCTCCCTTTGGCTCGTTGATCGCGCCGATGACTCTCGCCCGCCGGCCGTGGAAGGTGGCCCGACCTGGCGCGAGCATCCGGCTGATCACCTCGAGGTGGTCGCCCAGGGTGGCCAGCCGCTCTGGCAGCGACGGGAAGTCGTAGCCGTAGGAGACCCACTCGTCCTCCTTCCAGCCGGCGCCGATCCCGAGCTCGAAGCGACCGCCGGAGATGACGTCGAGGGTCGAGGCCATCTTTGCCGTCAGGGCGGGGTTGCGGAACCCGGTGCAGATGACCATGTGGCCGAGCCGCACCCGCGCCGTCGCCTGGGCGAGGGCGGCCAGCATGGTGAAGGCCTCGAAGGTGATCTCGTCGACCGGGTCGGGGACGGTCGTGAAGTGGTCGAAGAGCCAGATCGACTCGAACCCGAGCGCCTCTGCCTGGCGAGCCTTGGCAAGTGCGTCGGCCCAGGCCGCGACGGGCGCATACCCGTCGTACTCGCGCTTCCAGCCCTGGGGAACCATGATCCCGACCTGCATCACCCATCCTCGCGCTGCCCCCGCTGGTCGCTTCGACCGCGGGCGGACTCCCGGCTCCCCCGGCACGAGCCTAGCACCCCGGATGGCGCGGGATGGGGCGCACGAGCGATCGCTCGAGCGGGCGGAACGCCGGCGCCTGATACTTGGGCTACCGATGGAGCCGCCCGCCCCCTTCGACCCGCACGTCACCAGCCACCCCGATCCGGAGGCTTCGCTGCCGGGCGCCCCCGAGCCGTGGGCGCCGCTGCCCCAGCCGGCACGCCGCCAGGGTCCGCCCTGGTGGCTGACGGAGATGATCGCCGTCGAGCCCGCGCTGGCCGGCCGGGTGCTGCGCCGCATGGGTGCCCGCCTGGTGAGCGCGGGTGCACCCGGCACCGCGCCACGGCCGGCCGCCCCGGGCCGAGACGACCCCGCCGGCCGGCTGGCGGGCTCCATCCGCCGCACGCTCGAGGCCGGCGGCCCGGTCGTGGTCACCGGCTGCGGCACCAGCGAGCACGGCGCGCTGGCGTTCGCGGAGATCGTCGCCGACGCTGCCGTCCGGGCCCGCATCGCCGGGGCTGACGGGCCGGGATCGATCGTCGCCCGCGGGGCGTTCGAGGCCGCCCAGGACCCGCAGCGCGGCGGCTTCATCGTCGCCATCAGCCACGAGGGAGGCACCGCGGCCACGCTCGACGCCGTCCGGGCAGCGAAGGCGAACGGGGCGCACACGGCCGCGGTCACTGTCTCGGCGGCCTCGCCCCTCGGCCAGCTCGCCCGCCAGGTGCTGGCCACCGGCGAGGTCGACCTGGGCTGGTGCCACTCCGTCGGCTACCTCTCGCCGCTCCTGGCCGCAACGGCCGTCGCCGCGGCCCTGACCGGGGACGGTCGAGATGCCGACCCGGCCGCCATCCGCTCCGTCCTCGCGGAGGGTGCCGGGCGCGGCGCCGATGCCCATGCCGCGGCTGCCCGCGTGACTGCCACGGAAGGGCTGGCGGGCCGGATCGCCGGTGCGTCACGACTCCTCGTGCTGGCCTCGGGTGCGGACCGGGTCGCCGCCGCCGAGCTGGCGCTGAAGGTCGAGGAGGCC
>JAGDMV010000237.1 GCA_017860675.1 Chloroflexota bacterium | reverse complement strand
ACCACCCCTGCCCTGGGCAGCGGTCCGGCGGCGGCATCGCGCAGCACGGCCCCGAGGGTGACGAGGTCGTAGCCGCGGTCGCCGGTCGCCGACGCTGGGGCGACGAGACGCTCGAGAAAGAGATCGCGGAAGCGCTGGTGGTGGCCGTACAGCTCGCCGTCGGTGGCGACGACGGCCAGCGGCCTGTCGGCCTCACGGCCGGACGAGCCGTCACGGCGGACCGGTGACGAGAGGCGCGGCAGGATCCAGTCACGGGCGAAGCGGTCGGCGTCGGCGGTGGCGCTCGGGTCGAACGAGACCGCTCCCGACAGCTCGCCGTCGTAGAAGGCGACGACGATGTCGAGGCCGTGGCCGAGTTCGATCCGGTACGGGCGGCGGGTCTCGAGGTCCTCGCTCGACGCCTGCCACGGAGCGAGCACGACCCAGCGCACCCGCTCCGCCGCGAGCGCCCGGAGGGTGGGCAGGTCCACCGCCGCCTCGGGCAGCCAGAAGCCCTCGGCCGCCCGGTCGAAGCGGAGCTCGAAGTCACGCAGTCCCCAGCGGATCTCCGTGCGCCGATCCCTGGCCGAGGCCAGGGGAAGGATCGAGTGGTGGAAGCCGGTGGCCACCGCGTTCTCGTCGCGGTCGGAGGCGATGATCCGCCGCATGGTGTCGGGGGCGGCGGTGTCCATCCAGGTGGCGAGGGAGGGACCCAGGTCGAAGCTGATGCGCTCGAGGTTGCCGCGGGCCGCGTTGGGCCGGTAGCAGTCGGCCTCCACGCGCTCGTTCCAGTTGCGGGCGGGCGCGGCAGCAGGATCGTCGGGCACGCGCCCGGAGAAGGGATCGACACGCCCCGGCTGGTAGAGGTGGGCATGGATCGCGAGCCTGCCGCGGGTCATCGGGGCGGAGGGTAGCGGATCGGGACGCCGCCGTGTGGGAGAGTGCCGTGTGGGAACGCCGTCGTGCGCAGCCTCGCGTCCCCGGCGGTCCGGGGCCGCGTCCTCGGCGCCCTGCGCGCCCCGACCCGCTACAGGCCCTCGTCCTCCGCCCGGTCGCGGCTCGTCCGGACGGCGTGGCGGACCGTGACCGTGATCCGCTCCCCCGCGGCGAGGCCGATCGGCCGCGCCAGCACCAGGGCGCTGCCCTGGTAGACGCGCTCGAAGCCGGCCTCCGAGTTCGAGATCGTCTCGATCGGGGCGATCCAGGCATCGGCCTGCGGCTCGACCCTGGTCTCCAGCTCGATCCCGACGAAGTCGTTGCCCGAGCGGAGCCGGGAAACCCCGTTCCGGCTGCCCGCCGAATCGTGCGGCACTCGCTCGCCGTCGAGCTCCCAGAAGGCCGCTGGGTTCGCGCCTCCGCCGAGCATCGTCAGCGCCCACTCCAGGCCGAGCAGCGCCTCGATCGTGGCGGACGAGCGGTTCTCGAGGGTCGTGGCGACCTCGAGGGTGGGCGTCCGGCGCCCGCCGCCGGCGGTGACGGTCATCTCGGCCCGGAGCTGCTGCGGGCCGTTGTCACCCCCGTACGTCCCGTCGCGCCCGAGCCGGACCCAGGCCGCCCCATCGGCCCCGCCGCTGGACAGCAAGGTCCACGGCCGG
Source organism: Chloroflexota bacterium (assembly GCA_017860675.1). Classification (GTDB taxonomy): domain Bacteria; phylum Chloroflexota; class Limnocylindria; order Limnocylindrales; family CSP1-4; genus CTSoil-043. Next base: position 1,199 of record JAGDMV010000237.1, on the reverse strand, counting down.
TCGACGAGGTCGGCGACCTCGTGCGCCTCGCCCCGGGCAGCCTGGCCGGGGGTCGTCCGGAGCGGCCACAGGTGGACGAGGGCCGACCGCCGTTCGTGCGTGTCGTAGTGGAGCCGCTCGGCAAGGCCGGTCTCCTTGATCGCCACCATGTCGTGGATCGAGCCGACGCCCTCGGTCGCCCCGGGGGCGACCTGCGTCTCGGCCAGGTGCCGCTCGTGCGCGACGAGCGTCTCGTGCGAGGCCTCCGGCCTGCGGCGAAGGACTGCCGTCAGCGCGTGGCGGACGGCGCGGATGTCCCAGCTGCCGATGCCGGCTCCCTCCGACACCTTGATCACCACCATCGATGCGGGCGTGGTCAGGACCGCCTCGTCGATCCCGTCGAGGTCGACGTCGCGCAGGGCGGCCCCGTCGACCGGCTGACCAGCGTCGCGGGCGGCGCGATCGGCCGCGTCCTCGGCGGCGACCAGGTGCTCGTAGGTAGCCAGGCGCATGTGGCTGATGTAGATGCCGCCGAACAGGCCGTGCCAGTAGCAGTCGTTCGACTGCCCCTGGTAGAGGTGGTCGAGCGCCTTCGCCCGGGCTGGCCCGGCGGGCATCGCGGCGACCTTGGCCGAGGTCCGCAGCATCTGCTTGTGGAGGTCGTTGACCTCGCGGTACTTGACCTGGAAGTTGCGCCAGAAGCCGCCCCGCAGGTAGCGCGCCGCGGGCTCCCGGGCGGCCTCCGCCCGGTGGAGCAGGTCGGAGAAGACCCGGCTCTCGTCCGGCGGCAGGGCCCACTCGCCCATCTCCGCGTAGGAGGCCGCCGGCACGTAGACGCGGCCGATCGGCGGGTGGCGGTCGAGCCAGTCGGAGGGGGTCACCGTCGTCAGCCAGGCGTCGTTCGCCTCGAGAGCCTCGAAGAAGCGGTCGACCCATCGGGAGGCGCCCCAGCAGTGCTCCCAGGTGGTCGGCCAGGACCCGAACTTCTCGCCGTCGTCGCCCATCATCCCGACCCGCCCGCCATCGTCGGTGGCGTGGTCGCGGAGGTGGGCGATGACGTCCTCCACGGTGCCGAACGGGATCCGGTAGCGCAGCCCCTTCTCCGTGCCGAAGATGGTCAGCAGGGCGCCCTGGTCGTCGGTCGTGTACGGGCCCCAGAGCTTGTCCTCGGGGATGGCCGCGGCCCGGAAGTGGTTGTCGTCGAGGATCGTCCACTCGTA
>JAGDMV010000086.1 GCA_017860675.1 Chloroflexota bacterium | reverse complement strand
ACCCCGGCGACACCCGACGCCAGGCCTCCGACGAGCCGGCGTCGTCGCTCGGCGAACGGCTGGCCGCGGAGGTCGTCGTCACCCAGGGCGAGCAGGTCCCAGGCCACGTACGAGGCGGGAGTCTGCGAAGCCAGCAGGCGGACTCGCGACTCGGCCGGGTGGATGCGCAACAGCAGGGCGTCGAAGTCGAGCGCCCCGCCCCGGACGATGACGATCTCGCCGTCCACGACGGCCCTGGCCGGGAGCGCTGCGCGGAGCGGCGCCTCCAGCTCGGGGAAGTAGCGGTTGAACGGGCGCAGGTCGCGGCTCTGGATCAGGACCTCGTCGCCGTCGCGAAAGACGATGGCCCGAAAGCCGTCCCACTTCGGCTCGAAGGCCCAGCCCTCGCCGTCGGGCAGGCTGTCGCCGGGGCGGGCGAGCATGGGCTCGATCGGGGGTTGGACCGGCAGGCGCACGGGCGGATTATGCGCGGGCGTGCCGCCGGCCGCCGCCGGCGATGGGCGCACCGTGGGTGCTGATCAGGCCGGCTCGTATGGCGGATAGGCCGGCCACCAGGTAGCGTCGTCCACCGCCTTCTCTGCGGCCGCCGCGGCCGCCACCGGGTCCTCCGGCAGCGGATGCCCGTCCACCATCCCGGCGGTCCGGACGCAGGCGATCGCGATCGCCCGGCTCACCGTCCGCAGGTCGGCGATCGGCGGGTAGAGCGAGCAGGCCGCCAGCCGCTCGTCCGTGACCATGTCGGCGAGCGTCCGGGCGGCGACGAGGAACAGGTCGTCGCTCACGGTCTGGACGCCGGCCACGATCGCCCCCAGGCCGACCCCGGGGAAGATGAACGAGTTGTTGGCCTGGCCCACGACCCGCTGCTGCCCCCGGCACTCGACCGCCGGGAACGGGCTGCCAGTGGCGACGAGCGCGCGGTTCTGGCTCCAGGCGAAGACGTCGGCCGGAGTCGCCTCCGCCTTGGAGGTCGGATTGGACATGGGGAATACCATCGGCTGCTCGACGTGGGCGGCCATCTCCCGGATGACCGGCCGAGTGAACGCCCCAGGCGTCCCGGTGGTGCCGATGAGGATCGTGGGGTGCACCCGGCGGACGACCTCGAGCAGCCCCGCCCCCTCGTGGAGATCGTAGGCCGCCAGGTCTTCATCGAGGAGAGCGAAGTCGCGCTTGTCGTCCTCGAGGTCGGACCGCGACGCGACGAGCAGGCCGTGCGTGTCGAGCGGCACCAGCGCCCGGCGGATCGAGCCCGGCGACATGCCCTCGGCGACCATCGCCGTGCGGGTGAGGCGGGCGATCCCGAGGGCCGCTGCCCCCGCCCCGAGGAACACGATGCGCTGGTCGGCGAGGGGGGCGCCGAGCATGCGCAGCCCGGCCAGGATCCCGGCCAGGGCGACGGCCGCTGTGCCCTGGATGTCGTCGTTGAAGCTCGGCAGCACGTCGCGGAAGCGATCGAGCTGGCGGAACGCGTTGTGCTGCTTGAAGTCCTCCCACTGCAGCAGGGCCCGCGGGAAGACGGCCTTCACCCCGGCCACGAAGGCGTCGATGAAGGCCTGGTACTCGGGCCCCCGCAGCCGTGGCTGGCGCCAGCCAAGGTAGAGCGGATCCTCCAGCAGCTCCTTGCGGTCCGTGCCCACGTCGAGCGACACCGGCAGGGTGTAGGCGGGGTAGATGCCCGCGCCGGCGGTGTAGAGCGAGAGCTTGCCGATCGGGATGCCCATCCCGCCGGCGCCCTGGTCGCCGAGGCCGAGGATCCGCTCGTTGTCGGTCACCACGATCAGGCGCACGTCCACCTGGGCGGCGTTGCGGAGCAGCTCGGGGATGCGGTTCTTGTCGTCCGGGGTGATCCACAGCCCGCGCGGCCGGCGGAAGATGTGGCTGTACTCCTGGCAAGCGCGGCCGACGGTGGGCGTGTAGACGATCGGCAGGTACTCCTCCAGGTTCTCCACCAGGACCCGGTAGAAGAGCGTCTCGTTGCGGTCCTGGAGGGCGGCCAGCCCGATGAACTTCTCGAGGTCGTCGGTCTTGCGCCGCAGGTGCTCCACCTCGAGGTTGACCTGCTCCTCGAGGGTCAGCACCGTCGTCGGCAGCAGGCCGTGGAGGCCGAACCAGTCACGCTCCTCGTCGGTGAACGCCGCGTCCTTGTTGTAGAGCGGGCGTCCCAGCAGCGATCGCCCGCGGAAGGCGACCCGCAGCGGGCGGTCGGGCGAGGGCGGCATCGGCAGCGAGCTGTGACTGGTCATGAGGGTCCTCGATGGCTCGTGTGGCGCTTCGATCGGGCCCGGCGTGCCGGGGGGGACGGCTTGGGGACGGCTGTGAAGGCGGCGGTTCTAGTGAGTGACAACCACGGTGGCCCGGGCATGGCTGACGACGTGCTCGGAGATGCTCCCCTTGAGCATCCGGCCGATCGTCCCGAGACCCCGCGACCCGAGCACGATCGTGTCGAACCCGCCCTCGTCGGCGATGCGCTCGATCGTGCCGGCCGGGTCGCCGGTCGGCTCGAGCAGCTCGACCTCGATACCCCGCTCGGCGAGCAGGCGCTTCGCCTCCTGGAGGTCGCGCGCGTGCTCGGCGATGGCCGCGGGGTCGGCTGCCTCGGGATGGTCGGGGCAGACCGGCACCACGCTCACGACCGAGAGCGACGCGCCCAGGGTCAGGGCAAGGTCGCCGGCTGTCTGCAGGGCGCGGCGGGCCGGCTCACCACCGTCGTACGCGAGCAGGATCTTCCGCATCGCGGCCCACCTCCTGCCGGTCGCGGCCAGACCACCCGGCCTGGTCGTCGGCGTGGTCAGCATCGACCCGACCGGAACAGCCCGGAATGGCCGAAGGTGGGGAAGGCAGGGGCCGGACGGCTCGCGCGGCGGCGAGCCGACCATGAGCCGGGGACCGATCAGCCCTCGGAGGCGGCCTTGCCCTCGGCGCCCTCGCCCTCGGCGGCAGCCTCGCCCTCGGCAGGCACGGCGACGGCCGGCCGGACCTCCTCTTCGACGACCCGCGGCTGGAGGACGCGGAAGACGTCCTCGTCGGGGTCGGCCAGGATGGTCACGCCGTCCGGGACCCGCAGGTCGCCGACCTTGATCACGTGGTCGAAGTCGACGAGGACGGTCAGGTCCGCCTCGAGCACCTGCGGCAGGTGGTCGGGCCGCGCCCGCACCTTCACCCGGTCGAGGGCGTGGAGCAGGGTGCCGCCCATGCGGTGCACCGCCTCGGACTCACCCGCGCCGTGGATCGGGACCTCCACGGTCAGCTCCTCGGTCATCTTGACCACGTACAGGTCGACGTGGATCGCGCGCCGGCTGACCGGGTGGATATGGATACCGTGGACGATCGCGGTCCGGGGCTTGTGGCCGTCGATCGACAGCTCGACCAGCGCGTTGGAGCCGAAACGGCGCCGGAGCAGGTCGAACTCGTGCGCGTCGATCGAGATGTTGGCCGACTCGACGCCGTGGCCGTAGACGACTGCCGGAAGCCGGCCGGTGCGGCGGAGCGCGGCGTTCTTCTTGCCGGTCTCGATGCGGCGGGTCGCCGCCAGGGCGGGGCGGGAGCTGGTCACGGGATCCTCTCGACTGGTCTCGGTGGCCCGGGCTGCCCGGGCGGCGGGGGCGGCAAGCCGGCGGGGGCGGTGCCGGGTGCCCGATCGGCGGCCCAGCGTACCACGGCCCCAGTCCGGCGTCCGTGGCCCCAGTCCGGCGTCCGCGGCGCCGATCGCCGGGAGGCCTGCCGCTCGGCCCCCGCGCCTGGCGTGACTTCGCGGGGACCCCCGCGGACCACATCACCCGGCGTCGCCGGGGCACACCCTCGGCCGGTGTAGGATGAGCGGGCCGATGTCAAGCACGATCCTGATCGTCGAGGACGAGTTCGCCGTCGCCCGCGGGATCCAGTACGCCCTGCAGCAGGAGGGCTACGTGGTCACCGTCGCCCGCTCGGGCGAGGAGGGGCTGGACTTCGCCGTGCACCAGGCGCCCGACCTGGTGGTGCTCGACGTCCGCCTGCCGGGCATGGATGGATTCGAGGTCCTCCGCCGGCTGCGGGCGGCCGGAGTGAAGATGCCCGTCCTGGTCCTGACCGCCCGCGACGACGAGGTGGACAAGGTGATCGGGCTCGAGCTCGGGGCGGACGACTACCTCACCAAGCCGTTCGGCCTGCGCGAGCTGATGAGCCGGATCCGCGCCCTGCTTCGGCGCGCCTACGGCGACCTGGCCGACGCCGCCGGAGGCCGGGTGATCCGCCACCGGGACCTGCTGATCGACCTCGAGCGCCGCCGCGTCCAGCGCGGCAACCGCCGGATCAGCCTGACGGCAACCGAGTTCGAGATCCTCCGCCACCTGGCCAGCCGGCCGGGCCGCGTCTACTCGCGCCGCGAGCTGCTGGAGCTGCTCCGCGACTACGAGGCGCTGGACCAGGACGAGAAGACGATCAACGTCCACGTCAGCCACCTGCGCGAGAAGATCGAGGACGACCCGTCGTCGCCGGTCTTCGTCCTGACCGTCCGGGGTGCCGGCTACGCCTTCGCCGAGCGCTGAAGCCAGCGGGGCCATGGTCGCCCGGGGACCTGCCCGCCGCGGCCGGCGGCTCCGCCCACGGTCGGTCCAGACGCGGCTCACGCTGGCGTTCGTCCTCGTCGTGGCGCTCTCGCTCCTGTTCGTCTCGGCGATCATCCTCAACCGCCTCGACGAGGAGTTCCGGACCCAGGAACGGCAGAACCTCGAGGATCGAGCGGCCCAGGTCGGGAGCGTGGTCGTCTTCGCGGCCTCCGTGGCCGCCGACGGGCCGGTCGTCCTGCCCGGCAACGTGGTCGATCCGCAGGTCGCCGCCGCCCTGTCGGACGAGGCCTTCCTCCAGCTGCTGGCCAACCGCCTGGGCCGCGCCGACGTCCGCATCAGCCTCGGGTTCACCACGACCGACACTGCCGGCGCGGTCGACGTCGTTCCCGCCTCGAACGGCACCTACAGCGCCACCTTGACGGCGAGCCCCGAGCCGGGCCAGGCGCGCGAGCGACTGGCGGCCTCGACCACCTTCGGCCCGATCAACACCAGCACGCTGTTCGACCCGTGGGGTGTCGAGACGATCCTGGCCAACCCGTACACGACGCGCGCCTCGACCCTTGCCACCATCACCGGCCTGCTCATCGCCACAACGCTGCTGGCGCTGATGGCCGCCGTCGTTGTGGCGGCCATCGTGGCGTCCCGCTTCTCGATCCCGCTGCGGCGCCTGACCGAGGCCACCCGGAGCCTCGGCGCCGGCGACCTGGCGATGCGCGTTCCGACGGCGGAGACGGCGGCAGGCGGTGCCGAGATCGCCGAGCTTGCGCGGGGCTTCAACGCCATGGCCGCCCGCCTCGAGGAGAGCGTGGCCACGATCCGCCACGACCGCGACCGGAGCCGCGAGTTCCTGGCCGACGTGAGCCACGAGCTGCGGACCCCGATCGCCGCCATGATGACCTTCAACGAGCTGCTCCGCGAACGGGCCGGGGAGGATCCCGCCGCCCGTGCCGAGTTCCTCGAGTCGAGCCGGCAGCAGCTCGAGCGCCTCGACTGGCTGGCCCAGAACCTGCTCGAGCTGTCGCGGCTGGAGACCGGCCTTCTCGCCCTGGACCTGCGCCCCGACGATCTCCGCGTCTGCGTCGAGTCGGCCGTCGAGCAGGCGGCCGCCGGGGCCAACCGGCGGGGCGTCGCCCTCACCCTCCAGATGCCGCCCAACCCGGTGCGGATCCGTCACGACCCGCAGCGCATCGGCCAGGTGATGGCCAACCTCATCGGCAACGGCCTCAAGTTCACGCCGCGCGGCGGGTCGGTCGCGGTCGAGGTGAAGAACCAGCGGGGCGGGGCGGCGATCGTCGTCCAGGACACGGGGGTCGGCATCGACACCACCGAGCTGCCGCACATCTTCGAGCGCTTCTACCGCGGGTCGCAGGCGGACGAGGCCCGGGGCAGCGGCAGCGGCCTCGGCCTGGCGATCGTCAAGTCGATCGTCGACATGCACGGCGGCCGGGTGACCGTCGAAAGCCGGCTCGGCAGGGGCACCACGTTCACCGTGTCCCTCCCGCGCGATCCCCGCCCGGCCGAGCCCGCGGGCGGCGAGGCGGGTGAGGTGGTGATTTCTTAAGGTACTGGCCGACCGCGCCTGAACCCTCGTGGTCCATCGTCCGGGATGGAGCCGGCGGGCCTCCCCCCGGGTTGCGCCGGCCCCTCCCCCACTCGCACAGCCGGGCCGCGGCCCGGGACCGACGCCGAAACGGAGCCCTACGAGCGAGATGACCGAGGACGGAAAGACTGCCTGGACGCCGGACCTCGCCGGGACCGAAGGACGATCCGAGCCTCCGATGGAACCCGGTGCTTCTGGGCCTCCCGAGCTCGCCCCCGGTTCCACCATCCCCGGTCCTGTTGCCGCGGCCACGAACGAGGTGACCCAGCCGCTGGGGAGCCGCGGGCCGGTCAGCTACTCGCCGTCCGCGGCGCGCCGTCCCTCGTGGACGGCCGCGACCGACGACGCCGAGGCCACCGCCCGCCCGACGCCGGAGCACTGGTTCGAGCCAGTCGAGGGGGCGCCGCGGCCGCCTGCTCCCGCCCCCGCACCCGCCCCGCGTGCGTCCCGCGCAGGCGTCGTCGGGATCATCCTCCTGACCGGGATACTCACCGCGCTGCTCGCCTCGGCCGGCACCTACACGCTGCTGCGCGCCACAGGGTCCCTTGATCAGGGGGCGCCGGCCAGCACGGTCGTGGCCCCAGGACAGACCGTCGCTGCGGTCCCCGCCCCGCTGACTGACCAGGACCAGGCAGTGATCACCGCCGCCGCGCGGGTCAGCCCGGCCATCGTGACGATCACGGCGACCGGCGCGACCGATCCGACCGGCTTCTTCGGCGACCAGGAGGGTGTCGGCTCCGGCGTGATCTTCGACGCCGCCGGCTGGATCGTCACCAATGCCCACGTGGTCGAGGGCAGCCAGAACCTGACGGTCAAGCTGGCCGACGGCCGGACGTACGCCGGGCGCGTCTACGGGCTCGACACCCTCACCGACCTGGCGATCGTGAAGATCGATGCGACCAGCCTGCCGGTGGCGCCGGTCGGCGATTCGTCGAAGGCGCGAGTCGGCCAGCTGGCGATCGCGATCGGCAGCCCCCTCGGGAGCTACACCAACAGCGTGACCGTCGGCATTCTCTCCGCTTTCGGCCGCACGATCCGGGTCCAGGACGGCACGCTCATCCGCAACCTGATCCAGACCGACGCCGCCATCAACCCAGGCAACAGCGGGGGCGCACTGCTCGACTCCGGGGGAAACGTCATCGGCATCAACACCGCGGTCGCCCAGTCGGCCAACGGGATCGGCTTCGCCATCCCGATCAACATCGCCCGGCCGCTGCTGCAGCAGGCGATCGCCGGCCAGGAGCTGGCCCGACCGTGGATCGGCATCTACTACGAGGTGATCGACCGCCAGCTGGCGGAGGAGGAGGGGCTGCCGGTGCGGGCCGGCGCCCTCATCCGGTCGCGCGACGCGCAGACGGGCGTCAGCCAGTCGGGGATCATCACCGGCGGACCGGCCGAGAAGGCGGGGCTGATGGACGGCGACATCATCACGGCCGTCGACGGCCAGAGGATCTCCACGAGCACCCCGCTCGACGCCATCCTCACCCAGTTCGCGCCGGGCAAGACGGTGACCCTCGACGTCCTCCGCGACGGGAAGCCGATCACGGTGGAGGTCACGCTCGGGGTGCGGCCGGCCAACCCGTAGCGCCCTGCTGCCGAACCTGCTTCC
>JAGDMV010000236.1 GCA_017860675.1 Chloroflexota bacterium | reverse complement strand
GGCCGGTGGATCGGCCGGAGGACGAGCCCGGGGATGGTGGCCGGGGGCATCCCGGTCGCGCGCGATTCCATCGTTGCCATCGCGATCACCCCACCCGCTTGAGCTTCCCGGTGCGCTTCGCGTACCGCTCGGCGCGCCCGAAGAGCCAGAGGCCGGACGGGATCAGGACGGCGCCCATGATCGCCAGCGGCCAGATGTCGTACCAGACGTCGGCCAGGGTCGCTCCGTCGAGCAGCCCGCGTCGCACGCCGTCGAGGATGTACGTCGCCGGCGACAGCCTGGCCAGGACCTGCATCCACTCCGGCAGGACCTCGACGGAGTAGTAGACGCCGCTCACCACGAGCAGGCAGGACTGGATGACGAAGGTCATCTGGGCCCCCCGCTCCACGTAGAGCAGCGGCAGGATCGCCGCCATGATCCCGATCCCCACGATCGAGAACGAGCCGATGGCCATGATCCCGGCCGCCGTGACGAAGTTCGCCTGCGACAGGTCGAGCTCGAAGAACAGGGTCAGGACGACGAGGATCACGGTCGTGTGGACGAGGCCGTAGAGGAGGGCGTAGGAGGTCGAGCCGAGCAGCTGCGAGGCGCGCCGGACCGGCGCCATCATGGTGTACTCGAGCGTGCCCTCCCAGCGCTCCCAGGCGATCGTCTCGGCGATGAACGAGAAGACGGTCGAGAGGTAGTTCCAGAAGATCGCGCCGATAACCAGGCTGAAGGTCAGCCGCTGGTCGCCCTGCTCCGCCCCGATGAACGAGATCGCCAGGGCGCCGGCGATCGCATAGACGAGGAAGGCGAGCTCCCAGCCCCAGTAGCGGCGCGAGAGATTGAAGTTGCGCTCGACGAAGGCGAAGGCCGCACCCGTCTCGCGCGTGACAGCGGTCATCTCAGGGAGTCTCCGTGTTCGATGCCCCCGCCCGGCCCCATCAGCGGGACCGGGCGAGGGTGAGCCCCTCTGGGGCGGGGTCGGCGGCGAGGCGCTCGCCGACCCGCACGATGGCATGGCCCACGACCCGGCGGATGGGCCGGGCGGGGCCGAGCCGGGCCAACCGGCGGACGTCGGCCTCCGCGTGCAGGCGCGCGGACCGGTCGTCGTGGGCGGCGTGCAGGACGTCGATGGCGATCATGGCGCTCACCTCCCTTCGCGGGTGAGTCGGGCTGATGGACGGTGGTCGGGCGCGGCCGTGCAGGCCGGGCGCGGTGGGTCGCGCTGTCGTGGTCATCCGTTCTTCTCCTGGTCGTCCTCGTCGACGTCCTCGTCGAGCGAGCGACCGGTGTAGGCGAGGAACACGTTGTCGAGGGTCGGGGCCAGGCCGTGCTCGCGCGCCACCCGGGCCTTGAGACCGGCCGGGGTGTCCTCGGCGACGACCCGGCCGCCGTCGAGGATCGCGATCCGGTCGCAGAGCCGGTCCGCCTCGGCCATGTCGTGGGTCGTCAGCACGATCGTGGCGTCGTGGGTCGCGCGGAGCTCCTCCACGAACGCCTGGACGTCGAGCTTGCTGCGCGGGTCCAGGCCGGTCGTCGGCTCGTCCAGGAGGAGCAGGGTCGGGCTCGTCAGCAGGGCCCGCGCGATCGCGACCTTCTGCTGCATCCCCCGGCTCATCTGCTCGATCGGCTGGCCCATCCGGCGCTCGCCGATGCCCAGCCGCTCCAGGATCCGGGCCGTCTCCCGCCTCGCGATCGCCGGGTCCAGCCCGTACAGCCGGGCGGCGAAGGCGAGGTTCTCGTAGGGCGACAGCTTCTTGAAGAAGGCGGCGTCCACGCTGACCCGGTTGATCAGGCGCTTCACCGCCATCTCCTCGCGCTCCACGTCGTGGCCGAAGATCTCGGCCCGGCCGCGGTCGAGGGTCAGGAGGGTCGACACCAGGCGGATCAGGGTCGACTTCCCGCTCCCGTTCGCACCCAGGACGCCGTAGATCTGGCCGCGCTCGACGCGCAGCGAGACGCGTTCGATGGCGACCACCGGCTTCTTCTTCCGGCCGAGGACGAACCGCTTCGAGACGTCCTCGAGCAGGAGGGCGGGCGGCCCGGCCAGCGGCCGGAGCGCCAGGGGCAGCGGCGCGGGCTCCCCGACGGGCGCCGGCACCACGAGCGAGGTCTTCGGTTCGTGCGTCACGGCGACGCTCATCAGGGCTCCTCCTTCCGACGACGACCCCCGGTGGGTCCTGGGCCGGCGCCCCGCCCGGAACGGACGGAGCCGCGGGCCCGACGTGCTGGTCCTGCGTCGTGGGGTCCGCGGCTCCGGGGTCGTCGCCTCGCGGTGAGGAGCGAGGCATCAAAAAAGCCGCTGGGCCCGATCTGGCCCGCGGCTCCGGTGCTTCGTCGGCGGCGCTACCGCCGCGTGACTAGCTGGAGCAGGGCACAGATCGCCCGCAGAACGCGCCCGCAGGAACGCCGGTGAGGCGCTCCAGGGCGGTGCGGAGTCGGATCTGGCTGCTCATTCGGTGAGACTCTCCTGGTGCTGGGCGCGCTGGAATGGCGCCGTCGCGCACAGTACAGGCGCGCCGTCCGGCGTGTCAACCCCCAACGCAAGGGGTCGCGGTGCGGCCCGGTGCGCCGGGTGGCCTCGAACCTGCAGGTTCTCTGTTCGTCGGCCCCCGCCCGGTTGGCCGACGGTTCCGTCCGCTACAACAACCCCGGTCATCGGCCGACGCCAACTCGCCCGTGGCAGCAACCGCGGTGCCGGCACGGACGCGATCGCCGTCAGGCCGTGCTCATCGCGAGCGCAGACCGGCTCGGAGCGAGCCACGGGCACCCGCTCCGCGCCCTACGCGCGGAGCCCGCTCCGCGCCGTACGCATCGGCGCCCGTCCCGTGCCGTAGCATCGGCGCCGTCAGCCTGCCCGGAGGTCGCGCCATGCCCGCCGTCCCGCCGCTCGCTCTGCCCGTCGGAATGGTCCGGCTCACGCCGCTCGACGAGGCGGGCCTGGACGCGATCCATCGGGCCTCGCTCCAGGTGCTGGAGAAGACCGGCGTCGTCGTGCCGTCGGCGCGGGTCCGCGCGCGCCTGGCCGCGGCCGGGGCGCGGGTCGACGACGCGACCGCCCGCGTCCGGCTGCCGGTCCAGTTCGTCGAGGAGGCGGTCGCCCGGGCGCCCGCCACGCTGACCCTGGCCGCCCGCGAGCCAGCCCTCGACCTGCCGCTCGACGGGGCCCACGGCTGGCTGTCGGTCGACGGCAGCGCGGCCGAGATCGTGGACCTGGAGACGGGGGAGCGCCGCCCGTCGACGGCCGCCGATCTCGTGGCCGTCACCCGCCTGGCCGACGCGCTTCCCGAGATCGGCTTCCTCTGGCAGGGAGCCGAGGCGGGCGACGTCCCGGTCGCCGTCCGGCCGCTCCACGAGCTGCGCATCCAGCTGTCCAACAGCAGCAAGCACGTCCAGCTGATGACGGCCGTGACCCCGTTCGCCGCCGAGCACGCCGTCGCGATGGCCCGGGCGGTCGCCGGCGGTGCGGACGCCCTCCGCGCCCGGCCGATCCTCTCGACCTTCCAGGTCAGCCTGAGCCCGCTGACCTTCGAGGGCGAGGCGCTCGAGGCAGCCTGGGTCTACGCGGAGGCAGGGGTGCCGGCCGGCTTCGTGGCCATGGCCATCACCTGCGCGACGGCCCCGGCGACGGCGGCCGGCACGCTCGTGCAGACGAACGCAGAGGTGCTGGCCGGGATCGCCATCCTGGAGACGCTCGTGCCCGGTGCGCCCACCTTCTACGGTGCCTGCAGCACGGTCATGGACCTGCGCACCGCCCTCGTCGCCTGCGGCGGGCCGGAGGATCTGCTCTACCAGGCGGCCTTCGTCCAGCTCGCCCGACGCAACCGTCTCCCGGTCAGCGTCGGTACC
>JAGDMV010000085.1 GCA_017860675.1 Chloroflexota bacterium | reverse complement strand
GAGGGCGGCCCGGGCGGCGGCCGTCGCCCGCTCGGCGTCGCCGTCCTCGATGCTGGCGCGCATCTCGGCGAAGAGGTCCTGGTTCATCTCGTGTCTCCTTCGGCGGTTGGGTGGAGGGGATCGATCGGGATCCGGGTGGCCTGGGCGCGGCGCACCGGGCAGGTTGGCGGGCGGCCACGCGGGGCCGCCCCACGACTCCGATTACAGGCCGGCCGCGGCCGCGACCCGCTCGACGACCGCCCGGATGGCCCGCGCGGCGACCGGGTCGATCTCCGGCGGACGGTGGGCGGCGAGCAGCTGGTCTGCGCGGGCTGCGGCCCGCTCGGCGAGCGTCAGTCCGCCCCGGCCCTTCCAGCCCTCGAAGTTGTAGCGCTCGAACAGGTCCGGGTACCAGCGCTCGCGGTAGTGGTCGAGTGTGTGATCGCTCTCCAGGAAGGAGCCGTCGATGCCGACCTCGTCGACCAGGTCGAGGGCCAGCGTCTCATCGTCGACCGGCACCGCGTCGAGGACGCGGCGTGCCCAGGCGATGATCTCGTCGCAGATCACCAGCTGGGCCAGCGAGCCGGTCAGGCCGGATTCGAGGTAGCCGGAGTCATGGACGAGGTGCCCGCCCGAGAGCGCGTCGACCATGATCGTGAGGGCGGCCTCGGCTGCGGCCTGCTGGTCGGGCAGCTTCGCGTCCGACGCGCCGGCCAGGCTGAACATCGGCAGGCCGTACCAGTGAGCCAGCGCCGGCACCGTGCCGCGGTGGTCGGGCTCGGCATAGGGGTCGACGGTCGTACGCAGGTCGAGCGCGTCGCCGCCGAAGCCGGGGACGATGATCGGGGCGCCCTCGCGCCGGAGCTGGGAGAGCACGATCCCGATCAGCACGCCGGCGTTGTTGAGCGCCAGGTTGCCGGCGATCGTCACCGGGCCGGTGGTGGCGCCCGAGGTGACCGGGATCCACAGCGCAGGCAGCCCGCGGTCGGCCAGGAGCAGCAGCTTGTCGAGCGACTCGGCGTTCTGGAGCAGGCCCCGGGTGACATTGACGTAGCAGGCCAGGAACGGCTTCTCGCGGAGGGCGTCGGCCCCGCCGGCGGCGGCCTCGGCCATCTCCAGCACGTCGACCAGGCCGTCGAGCTCGTAGGTGACGATCACCAGCGGCTTGGCCGTCCGGGTGAGCATGACCTCGGCCTGGTAGCGGTCGGCGATCCGGTTGTCGACGTCCGAGGGCAGGAACATCGACATGACGAAGTCGATGTTGGGCAGCGCGTCGCACAGGGCGACGCCCTCCTCGACGTCGCGCAGGGCGGCGGCCCGGCGCTCGCCCGTCCGGTGGTCGACCACGTGCAGGCAGTCCGAGCCCGGCCCGAAGTAGGCGACGTTGCCCGCCAGGTGCAGGGGTCGGGCACCGCGCTGGTCCCAGAGGGTGACCTCGTGGGGCACGACCGAGAGCGCCCATTCGACGAGCTCGCGGGGGATGCGGACGTGGTCATCGCCGTCCACCCGGGCGCCGGCGTGGCGCAGCAGATCGACCGCGGCCAGGCTCTCGAGCCGCGCGCCGGTCCGCTCCAGGATCGCCAGGCTGGCCTCGTGGATTCGGGCGCAGGCTTCGTCGGACAGGCGGGCGAAGCGCGGGCCGCCGGACGGTCGATCGATCATTCGCGCATTGTCTCCGACGCGCGGGGTCGCCGGGAAGCCTCCGCGGGCCGCCCCGTCCTCTGTGTCATGCGCCCAGCTGCATCGGACCACGGACACCCTCCCGGTGAGTCAGCGGGCTATGCACCCAGCTGCATCGCCCGAAGCACCCTCCTCACTCAGACGCCCGCGAGCTCCGGTCCCCTGGTCCGCTCCAGCCGCTCGATCCGCAGCGGCGAACCGGGCCGCAGGATCGGGACCGTGGCGCTGACGTCCACGCGGGCGCACAGCTCCAGGTCGGCCTCGGCGCCGATCTCGTGCACGAGCAGCCCCGTCCTCGATTCGTCCAGCGCGGCCAGCGGGTCGGCGTAGGTCGACGCCAGCCGGCGGGCGGCCCACGCCCCGTCGCCGAGGCGCACGTCCACGCCGCGGGCCCGAGCGGCCTCTACCGTCCGCTCGACCACCACCCCGGCCGCGTACACGTCGTCGAGCGTCAGCTGGCCGAGCGTCCCGGCACAGACGACCCCGATCCCGACGCCCAGCGATCCGGCGAGATCGACGGCTGCGGCGGCGCACGCCCCGGCGTTGGCGAGGCAGGCCACCAGCGTCGCGGGCATGGCGGACGCCCTGCACAGCTCGGGGGTCCCGTTGGAGGTCGACAGCACCACGCTCCGGCCGCGCAAGTCCATCGCGATCAGCTCCGCCGGCGAGTTGTTCGCGTCGAACCCGCGCGGGGTCAGGCCGCGACGCTCGCCGACGAGCAGGCTTCCGCGCTCCCGGCCGAGGCGGCGGGCCTCGGCCAGGGTCACCGCCAGCAACAGCTCGGCGCAGCCGAGGTCGAGGGCGGTGACGATCGTCGTGCTCGCCCGCAGCTGGTCGACCACCAGGCACACGGCCGGCCTCCACGACCGCGCCAGCGAGGGGACGAGGGCGACGTCGACCTCGAGCGACGCGGGGATGGTCACCGGCCGGTCCGGGGATCTGCGCCCCGTGCCCGCTCCAGGGCGATCTCGATGGCCCCGACCAGCGGGGCACGGGCGCCGAGCAGGCCCGTAACGATCGTGGGCGGCCGCTCGGCCAGCGTCGCCACGTGGGCGCGAACTCGCCCGAGGAGCCCGGGCACGACACCCACCCCGCCGCTGAGGATGACCAGCTGCGGGTCCACGACCGCGGCGACGGCGGTGATGCCCATGGCGATGAGCCGGGCCTCCTCGTCCAGGAGCCGGGAGGCCAGGGGATCGCCTCCTGCGGCAGCCTCGGCGATGTCGGCGAGGCGGGCCGCCGGGGGGAGGGTGCTCCCCGCGCGCAGGGCGTCGTCGGCTCGCAGGGCGGCGTTGGCCCGCAGGGCGGCGTCGGCCCGCGCCGTGATGGCCGGACCGGCGACCGCTGCCTCGAACGCCCCCCTGGCACGGCTCCTCGCGTCCCACGGGTCCGTCCCGAGCGGCAGGAAGGCGATCTCGCCGCCCCCGCCGTGCGCCCCGCGGACGAGCCGTCCGCCGGCGACGATCCCGCTGCCGATGCCCGTCCCGATCACGATCACCACGAAGTCGTCGACGCCGACCGCGGCCCCGGCCCGCCCCTCGCCGAGCGCAGCCAGGTTGCCGTCGTTGTCGAGGACGACCGGCAGGCCGAGGCCCCGCTCGAACGATTCCCCGACGTCGAGGCCGGCGAACCCTGGCACGTTGTGGGTGGACCAGCTGCGGCCGCTCCGAGGATCGATGGCGACCGGCACGGCCAGGCCCGCGGCCAGCACATCGCCGGGCGCAACGCCCGCCGCGGCGCAGAGCCCGGCCATGGAACGCGCCACCTGGGCGACGATCGCCTTGGCGGCGCCTCGAGCCGTCGGCTCCTCCTGCTCGGCGAGGATGGCGCCGTCCGGCCCCGCGATGGCAACCCGCACCTTCGTCCCGCCGAGGTCGACGCCCAGCACCGCGGAAGTCACGCGAAGAACCTCGGGAGGTGGGCCCGGTTCGCATCCAGGAGCGCGCCAAGGAGGTCGCTCGCGGCCGCGTAGCCGGGCACCAGCGGGTTCGCCAGCAGCGCCCGTAGCGCCACCCGTCGGTCGCCGGAGATGGCCGCCGCAACGGCCAGGTCCTCGTAGGCCTTCGCCACCTGGACCAGCCCCCGCATCTCCGGGGCGAGCGGGGCGAGCGGGAGCGGATGCGCCCCGTCGCGGTCGATGCGGGCCGGGACCTCGACCACGGCCGCGGCCGGCAGGTCGGGCAGAGCATCGCCGTTGCGCACGTCGACGACCTGGACGTCGCCGGCCCCGTCGTGGAGCGAGGCGATGAGCTGGGCCGCCGCCTCGCTGTAGAAGGCGCCGCCGCGCTGCTCCAGGAGAGGAGGCTTGACGTCGAGCGCCGGGTCCGCGTAGAGGGCCAGCAGCTCGCGCTCGATCGCCATGACCTCCTCGGCCCGGGTGGGGGCCGCCCGCTGCTCCGCGACGACCTCGCGGCTGGCGTAGTAGTAGCGCAGGTAGTAGGACGGCAGCGCACCGAGCGTGCGCAGCAGCTCCAGCGGCAGGCCGACCTCCTCGGCCAGCGCGGCGCCCTCACCCTCGAGGAGCTCCGCCAGCCGGTCGACGCCGTCGACGCGAACGGCCCGCTCCCACGACAGGTGGTTCAGCCCCACGTGCTCGAGCTGGACCCGCTCCGGGGCCACGCCGAAGCGGGCCGCGAACCGGCGCTGGAAGCCGATCGCCACGTTGCACAGGCCGAGCGCCCGATGACCGGCGTCGAGCAGGGCCTGGGTGACGATCCCAACCGGGTTGGTGAAGTCGACGATCCAGGCCCCGGGGGCAGACCGCCGGCCTGCTTCCTCCGCGATCTCGAGCACCACCGGGACCGTCCGCAGGGCCTTGGCGAACCCGCCCGGCCCGGTCGTCTCCTGCCCGACGCAGCCGAAGCGCGCCGGGATCGACTCGTCGAGGAACCGGGCCGCCTGCCCGCCGACCCGCAGCTGGACGACCACGAAGTCGGCGCCGTCGAGGGCTGCAGCCCGGTCTCCAGTGGCGACGAGCCGCCCCGCCCAGTCGCGCCGGGCGAGCATCCGGCCGGCCAGGCCGGCAACGATCCGCAGCCGCTCGGCGGCCGGGTCGAGCAGGACGAGCTCGTCGACCGGCAGCCGGCCGGCCCTGCTTGCCAGCCCGTCGACGAGCTCCGGGGTGTAGGTGCTGCCGCCACCGACGACGGCGACCTTCACGCCCACGATCGCACCCCCGATCTGCCGGCCGTCCCCGGCCCAGTGCGCCGCACGAGCCGCGCGAGCAGGGCGAGCCCGGCAGGCCTGCGGGTGGTGGATCGGATCTCGCGAGCCGTCACGCCCATGGCTCCACCAGCAGTCCGCGCGGGAGGAGGAGCAGCTCCTCGAGCACGATGTGTGCCGGCAGCGTAGCCAGGAAGAGAACCGCGAGGGCCACGTCCTCGGGCGCCAGCATCAGCTCCCGCGGGGCCTCCTCCTCGGGCGGGTACCAGGGTGTGTCCACGCAGCCCGGCTCGACGAGGTGGACGTTGACCCCCGCGGCATGGAGCTCGGCCGACAGCGACAGGGCCAGGCCCACGGCGCCGAACTTGCTGGCCACGTAGCCCGCGCCACCCGCCTCGGCGCGCCGGCCGTTGTCCGAGGCGATGACGATGATCCGGCCCGCCGCGCGCGCCCGCATCGCGGGGAGCGTGGCGCGGACGACGTTGGCCACCCCTTCCACGTTCGTGGCCAGGGCGGCCCGCAGCGTCGCCGGGTCCAGCTCGGCGATGTCGGCCCAGGCGTTGACCCCGGCGGAGGCGACCACGATGTCGGCGGGCCCGAGGACGCTCGCCGCCCGCGCGACGGCAGCCTCGACCGCCGCGGCATCGCCCACGTCGGCCGGGAGCGCGACCGCCCGCCGGCCTGCTGCGACGACCGCGGCCGCGACCTTGTCGAGCGGCCCTGCCCGACGGCCCACCAGGGCGACGTCCGCCCCCGCCGAGGCCAGGGCGATGGATGCAGCCCGCCCGATGCCGGTGCCGGCGCCGGTCACGAGGGCCACGCTCCCGGCCAGCGCCCCCGCGTAGCGGGCAAGCGCGGCACCGGTGGAAACAGGAGCCGGCCGGCCGAGGCCCGCCTGGTCCTGGGCGGTCATGGACGCACCTCCTCGGGAGTGAGCGGTGGCGTGCCGGGCGGGGACGCCGGCTGGGCGCCAGCCCGGGTGGACGATCGAGCGGCGAGCGCGACAATTCCGGCGGCGCAGGCGCCGCCGGCGGCCGCGAGGGCGAACAGGGTCGGGATGGACGATGCGCCGGCCACCACCCCGCCGAGCCCCGAGCCCAGGATGGTGGCCAGCCCGATGGTCGCCGCCAGCACGCCCTGGGCGGTTGCCTCGAGCCCGGTCGGGGCGCGACCGGCGACGAACGACACGCCGCCCACCAGGAACAGGCCGTAGCCGATCCCCTGGAGCGGCGAGATCGCCACCAGCCACGTCGCGTCGGGCGAGATCGCGGCCAGGGCCGAGCGTGCGGCGAAGGCGAGCGCGCCGATGACGAGCAGGCTTCCCGCTCCGGCGACGGCGGCCAGCCGGGCATAGGTCCACATGATCGGGATCTCGACCACTGCTCCCACGACCCACACCAGGCCGGCGAGCTGGGCGTTCCCCCCGAGTGCGACAACCTGGATCGAGTAGAAGACATTGACCGCGTTGAGCGTCAGCCATGTCAGCAGGGCCCCTGCCAGGAACAGCAGCACGCCCGGCGCCCGGAGGAAGGTGCCGAGGCCGGACACCAGCGCGTGCCTGCGCCCGCCGCCGCCACGGGGGATCGCCAGCGAGACAAGACCCGTGACCACGAGAGCCGGGACGTAGGCCGCGAAGAGCACGCCGGTGCTTGTCCGGTCGAGGGCGAAGCCGACCAGCACGCTGGCGACGATGAAGGCGATTGATCCGACCGCCCGCACCTGGCCGTAGCGCCCCGGGCGCGGGCCGAGCAGGTCGAGCGTCCGGGCGTCGAGGACGGGCGCGATCCCGCCCAGGCCGATCGACAGGACCGCCACCGCGACCGCGATCGCCATGATCGTCGCCGCCGGGCCGGCCAGGCCGAGGGCCGCGGCCCCCGCTGCGGCGACCAGGCCGGCGGCGGCCAGGCTGAGGCGCGACCGTGGGAAGCGGTCGGCGATCGCCCCCCAGCCAGGCGCAGTGACGAGCTGGACCCCGGCGGACAGCGCGGTGAGGATCCCGATCGCGGCCAGGCCCAAGCCGATCTCGCGGTAGTAGATCGGCAGGTACGCCCATGACGCGCCGACCGCGGTGAAGTAGGCGGCGTAGGTGATCGCGGCCCGTCCGATCGGCCCCACTCGTTCGCTCCGCAGCCTGCGTTCCCGGGTTGCCCCCGTCGGAAGTTGCTTATAACATTATCAGCAATCGGGCTCCCGGGGACCTCCGGGAGACGTGTCGCTCGGGACGAGCATGACCCGCTTCCGCCTCGAATCCGGGCCGGTGCCGCTCCACCACCAGGTCTACCTCGACCTGCGCGCCGCCCTGGACGAGGGAGCCTGGGCCATGGGCGAGCAGCTTCCCCCGGAGCGGGAGCTGGCGGCGCGCTACGGCTGCAGCCTGATCACGGTCCGGCGCGCCCTCACGGAGCTCGCCCGCGAGGGACGCCTGGACCGCGCCCGCGGTCGCGGGACGTTCGTGCGGCGGCCGGCGATCGTCCGCAACATCGCCGCCCGGGCAGGCTTTGCCGACGAGATGCGCGCACGGGGCCTGGAGCCCTTTGCCTCGGTCGTCACCGCCCGGGTGGAACTGGCGGGCGAGGCCGTGGCGGCTGCGCTCGGCATCGACGCCGGCGCCCCCACCCACTACCTGGAACGGGTCCGCGGCGCCGACGGCGTGCCGCTCCTCCTCGAGCAGGCGCACCTGCCGGTCGATCGTTTCCCCGGGCTGCTGGAGGAGGACTTCACCGTCGTCTCGCTCTACGACGTCCTCGACCGGCGCTACGGGACGGCCGTCGCCGGAACCCGCGAGACGATCAGCGCGATCATCCCGGTGGACGAGCGCGGCGACCCGGTCGAGCACGGGCGGACGGTGGTCTCGCCGCTCCACGCCCGCTACTTCATCGAGACGACCGGCCCGCGGGCCCGGCTGGTGGAGCCGGTCGGGGCGAGACCGGCGGTCGAGCCCGTCCAGGGCGAAGCGGGCCGTCGAGGCGCGCCGGTGACCACGGTCCGGCTGAGCGACTGGATGACCGCTCCGCGGCTCGGGATCATCGTGCCACCCGAGGGGACACCCGGCTGGACCGACGCGGCCTGGTGGGCCGTCCAGCTCGAGGCATGGGGCTACCCGGCCGATCGCCTCCCCGCTGCAGATGCGGCGGATGGTCGCGGGACGACCACGCTCGTCGTGGCCGCCGCTGCCCTCGACGCCGCGGACGCGGAGATCCTCGAGCGCGCCCTCGGATGCGGGACCAGCGTCCTCCTGGCGGGGCGCCCGACGGAGGCCGCGGCAGGACTCCTGGGACTGACACCATCGCCGGAGCGGCCGGGCGGCCGGCTGCGGATCGACGACGAGGACATGCTCGTGGCGGCCGGGGCCTGCGTCCCTGCACCGGCCGACGACGGCTGCGTCGTCCTCGACCCGCCCGGACCGTGGGGCAATCTCGAGCCGGGCTGGACCGTGCTCGCCAGCTGGGTCGGTGGGGCAGCGGCGGTCGCGGTCCGGCCGATCGATGCCGCCGTCCGCCCGACCGCGCTCGCCTGGTTCGGGGTTCCGGTCGAGACGCTCGATCAACGGGCAACCGAGGTCGCCGTCCTGCTCGCCGAGGCGGTCCTCGACCGGGCCGCCCCGGCCGGCCTGGTCGGGCTCGGGCGCTGGCCGGACGGGAGGCCGGCGGCCCTGGTCGTCGACGGCGACGTGGACCACCCGACCGGCGTCGACCCCGAGTGCGCCCGCTACGTCGCCCCCGCCCTCGAGACGGCAGCACGGGCCGGGTTCGGCGCCTACGGCATCTTCGCGGCCGGCGCCAATGTCGACGCGGAGCCGGGCTCGTTCCCGCGCGGCGCCGCCTACTACAACCACTCGCACAGCCACCCGTACTCGCACTGGAACACCCGGTCCTGGGAATCACTTGACGCGGACGAGATGGCCGGCGAGATCCGCCGCTGCGCGGAGACATTCGCCCGCCACCTCGGGCGCGGCGACGAGGGCATCTTCCGGCTGCCCCACTTCCAGCTCGAGGCCGCGGAGCGGACCTACGAGGTCCTCGACCGGCTCGGCTACCGGGCCGAGTCATCGGTCGGGGCGAACGTCGCCCTCACCGGTGGGCTGCCCTACCACCCGGCGCGCGGGTCATGGAGCGAGCGGTCGGCCGACATCGCCTGGGCACGCTCGCACCCGGACCCTTCAGGGCGGTTCGCGCTGCTCCAGCTGCCGATCTCGAGCGATCCGATCGCGCCGGACTTCACCAACGGCTTCTGCTCGTACAACACCCTCGGGGAGGGGGTCAGAGAACGGACCGCGGCCCCCGAGGCCTACGAGATCCTGCTGGACGAGGTCGTGGAGCGCGCGGTGGCCCGGCGCGCCCTCGGCCACGTGTTCATCGACCCGCCCGACGCCGGCTACGGCCGGCTCTACGGCGACCGGATCGACTACGCGAGCGCGGTGGAGCGCTGGCTCCGCCGCTGCGTCGCCCGCGACGACCTGGCGATCCTCACCACCGCCGGGCTCGCCGCATGGTGGAGCGCGCGCGAGGTGGCCATCGGCCGGGTCGCGATGCGCATCGAAGCGGGCGAGCTCGTGGTCGAGCTCGCCGACCCGCCGCCGGGCACCACCCTGGCGGTCCTCGAGCCCGCAGGCGGCGGGCACCGCCGAAGACGACGGATCCGGATGGAGAGAGGCCCGGCCGACCG